>CANHRF010000007.1 GCA_947463335.1 Actinomycetota bacterium | reverse complement strand
TATGCCGATGGCGCACTTGGTGAAGTATTCCTAAAGCTTGGCAAGCAAGGTTCAACTCTTGCCGGCGTAATGGATGCCTTCTCAATTGCGGTATCAATTGGCCTGCAATACGGCGTGCCACTAGAGACCTTCGTCGAGAAGTTCACTAACTTGCGCTTTGAGCCAGCTGGTATGACAGATGATGCTGATATCCGTATGGCGCAATCAATGATGGATTACATCTTCCGTCGTTTAGCACTTGATTACTTGCCATTCGATCAGCGTTCAGCGATGGGTCTATTCACTGCTTCAGAGCGCGCACGCGCCCTTGAAACAGGCGAGTACACACAAGATGCAGCACCTGCGAGTGTTGATACCCCAAAAGCACAAGCGGTAGTTGCTCCTGTGGCGGCTCCTGTGGCTGTAAAAATTGAACCTGCTCCACTAGCACCAACAATTGGTTCATCTTCTGATCTCCTAGAATCAATGGGAATCAAATCAGATGCACCACTTTGTATGACTTGTGGCGTCAAGATGCGTATGTCTGGCGCTTGCTTCGTCTGCGAAGGTTGCGGCAATACATCAGGTTGCAGCTAAAAATTAATTAACCCCCGGTAAAAAACCCGTCGCCTAACAGCGGCGGGTTTTTTATTGCTCTAATTTGATCTGACTTAACTAAGTAAAATGGTTAAGCAACCAAGATTGAACGCTTTGCAAGGCCCATGAAATAACCATCTATAAGCGTTTCTGGAGCGACAGATGTATCAGTTGCTGCCCCCAAAGTTATAAATAGGGGAGTGAAGTGTTCGACCGTTGGGTGCGCGTATTGCACAGCGGGCGCAATATCTTTATATGAAGCAAGTGCATCAACATCACCACGAGATAAAGCATCTGCTGCCCACAGATCGAAATCAGAGGACCAAGTTGGCGCCTTTGCCTCCGGGCTCCAATCAGTTAAATATCGAAGTCCGTGGGTCATAAAGCCGGATCCGATAATCAAAACACCTTCATCGCGCAGAGGTTGCAAACGCTTACCGATTTCCATTAACTTTCCAGGATCAGAAGTTGGCATAGACATTTGCAAGACTGGAATATCAGCATCTGGATACATCACGCGAAGTGGCACCCACGCACCGTGATCTAAGCCGCGATTACTTTGCGCAATACTTTCGGTCTTTGGCATCAGCGCCTTAACTTTTGTAGCAAGCGTTGAGGCATCTGGTGAGTTATAGGTCATCTCGTAAAACTTGCGATCAAATCCGCTGAAGTCGTAAACAAGGGGAGTGTTGGCGGCAGGATTGCTGATGGTAATTGGCGCAGATTCCCAGTGCGCTGAAACAATTAAGATCGCGGTAGGGCGTTGGATTTTCCCTGAAAGATCGCGAAGTTGAGATGTCCAGAGAAGATCATCGAGCAACATAGGTGCTCCATGGCCAATATATAAAGCCGGCATCTTCATAAATGGATCATATCTCAATGTAGTTGAAATTTCAACTATATTTAATATGAGGATGAGTGAGCGTTTTATAGGCTAATTCTTGAAGCATTTCCACTAGGCTTTTATGTATTGAAAGAAGTTTTTATCTTTAAATAAGGAGTCTTTGGTGCAGCAGGCTTTACCGCGCAAACTTGTGCAGCGCCTAGTACTTCTAAATTCGCTGAGCTCTTATCTAATGGGTTCAATGACTTTTTCGATTCAACTGATCAAACGCGATTTCGAGATTTCCCGCGTAGTTGCCAGTTGGCACAATATTGGACTGGCTCTCTCTTTAGTCTTTATTTCAATTGCCCTGATCAAAGGTGGCCATCAGCGCCCAGCCCATCAAACAATTAGATTTGGTTGGCTCCTATTAATCGGCGGATCGTTGCTGTACTGCTTAAGTCCAAGTATCTATTTCTCTGTCCCCGCAGTGATATTTTTTGCGGCGGGTTCGGTTGTGGCAGGAAATACCACGACTGCGATCCTGGGTTCACACTCCAAGACCGCGCTCAAGAATATGTTTCGGACAACCGGTGTGGGCTTATTTGTTGGTGCGCTCTCACCCACGGTCATTGGCTTAACAACTCAAGTTGAAATTCCTTGGCGCTACACGATGGCAACCACTGCTGTTGTTATTGGCATATTTGGACTCTTATTAGTACCTCAATTAGATGCGCGGCCAGAACCTTCAGGTGAAACGACGAAAATTGTCTGGGATAAACCGATTATTTATATCCTCTTATTTTCATTTATGACAATTATGATGGAGGTATCACTTTCGACTTGGGCCTTAGATTTGCTCACCGATCGCGGTGCTGGGGTAAAGGTCGCGATTTTATTTGCAACAGTAGGCCCTTACTTCATCGCCTTAAGTCGCATTTATTTATCAACTAAGAAAACTTACAACCTGCATCGCATCTGGAACGTCGCAATTATTACGATAACTGCCGGAACTCTGCTAATCATCTTTGCTGGCTCGCCAATTTTGACAATAATCGGATTAATTATCACCGCACTCGGCATCGGTCCTTGCGCAGCTATCGCTATTGCAAATGCATCAGCTAGCCCGCAAGGCGCTGATCGTGGAATCGCCGTCTTTGTAATCGGAATGGGAATTTCCAGTGGAGCATCGCCTTGGATAATGGGATTTGTCAGTGAAGCCTTTGGTTTTGCAGCCGCCTATAGCGTTATTTTGATTGCCTTAGTTGCTTCAACTTACTTCTTTAAATCATTAAACCGTGAACAAGTTCTTTAATAGTTAACCACTAATGCAGTTTCACAACGACTTCTCGCGACCAAATATCGCTACTGTGCGCCTATGAGCGATCTCTCGGCACAGGTGCGAAAAGCGCTCGATGCTGCCGTCGCTGCAATCGGAGGCGCACCGCGTGAAGGCCAAATTGAAATGGCTGAAGCAGTTGCAAATGCGCTCACCGATCGCCATCACTTAATGGTCCAAGCCGGCACAGGTACCGGTAAGTCGCTTGCTTACTTGGTTCCGGCGCTTGTTCACGGGCGCAAAGTATTGGTCGCTACCGCAACACTTGCCCTGCAACGTCAGCTAGTCGAACGCGATTTGCCTGCGGTTGTTCCCGCGCTGAAAAAAGTTCTAGGGCGAGAGATAACTTACGGAATTTACAAAGGCGTAGGCAACTACGTTTGCTTGCAGAAGATGAATACCGAAGAGCCTGATCCAGATGGCGAAGTTTTATTGGAGATCAGCCACCTTGGTAAAGATGCGCAGCGCTTACACGCTTGGGCGAAGACGCCAGGTGTATCCGGAGATCGCGATGATGCACCTGATGTAGACCGTCGGGTTTGGGCGGCAAATTCACTTTCGGGGCGCGAATGCGTTGGCGCTGACGTATGTAACTATGGTTCACAATGTTTCGCAGCGAAAGCCAAGACAAAGGCGCAATCTGCAGATGTTGTGATCACCAACCACACCTTGCTCGCTATCGAAATCGTTGATTCCCATCCCATCTTGCCTGAGCGCGATGCAGTAATTCTCGATGAAGCCCACGAGTTTATGGATCGCACAACGCAAGCGGTCACTGAAGAACTCACCTCGGCTCGAGTTATTCGCGCTGCAGCAATGGCGCGCAAACATATGCCAGGCAAGTTATCTGATGCGCTAACCAAAGCCGCTGATAATTTCCACGATGCAATGGCAGATTACGGCGATCAGATTCGTGGTGATTTCAGCGCGCAAGGCAGGCTAGATGAGATTCCATCTTCGCTAGAGGCGCCGATTCGTAAGGTAAAAGAGGCGGCAGCGGCGATTGTTCAGATCATTAACGCCGATGATGAAATCGTTGACTCTGATGCGATCGCCGAACGCGCCCGCGTTAAGGGTGCGGTAAATGAGATCAATACAACCTGTGGCAAATTATTGAAGATGGGCAATACCCACGTGCTCTGGTACGAACCAACTTTTTCAACGCTTCACTTAGCGCCGTTATCTGTCTCTGAAGTACTACGCACAAATTTGCTCACCAAAACACCGGTGATCGCAACATCGGCGACGCTAACTGTGGGCAATGGCTTTGATGCCATGGCGCGCAGTATCGGCTTTGTCGTTGGATCTGATGCCGATTCTGAGAGCGAAGATGGCGACATTGATCCGGCCAATGTGCAGATGCTCGATGTTGGCTCACCTTTTGATTTTGCTAACCAAGGCGTTTTATATATGCCAAAGCATTTACCTGAACCTGGTCGCGATGGACCAAGTCAAGAAGTTTTAACTGAACTCGGTGAGTTAATCGATGCTGCCGGTGGTCGCACCCTCGCGTTGTTTAGCTCTTGGCGCGGCGTAGAAGCAGCCGATGCCCATCTGCGCGATGTCTTAAAAGAGTTGCCGATCACAATCATCACACAAAAACGCGGTGATGCAGTTGGTCCACTTGTCGAACGTTTTGCGAAAGATGAGACATCAATTCTGCTCGGCACAATGTCGCTCTGGCAGGGCGTAGATGTTCCGGGCAACTCTTGTATTTTGGTAGCGATAGATCGAATTCCATTTCCCCGTCCCGATGAACCAGTTATGTCAGCACGCGCATCGCTAGCCGATGCTGCAGGTGGCAGTGGGTTTATGCAGGTTTCACTGCCACGCGCTGCGCTCTTATTGGCTCAGGGAACTGGGCGTTTGATTAGAAGTGTTGATGATCGCGGGGTAGTGGCGATTTTAGATTCGCGGATTGTGACCAAACGCTACGGAAGTGTCCTACTTAACTCGATGCCGCCACTTTGGCGCACCAGCGATCGGGCTGTGGTGGTTGATTCACTGCGCCGACTATCGCAATCCATGGAATAATTTTTTTGTGCCCAAGATTGTTACCGAAAACCTCGCTTCACATCGCGATTGGCGTCGCAATCAATTAATCGCTGCGGCCACAGAAATCGCGCTGGAAGAGAATTCTGCAAGTATTTCAATCGCCGCTGTGGCAGCGCGGGCTGGCCTATCTCGTACTTCAGTTTATGAATACTTCGCCAGCAGCCAGGATTTAGTAGCTGACCTGCTGATTGAAGAGTTAAAGAGCTTCGCAGAACTGTTGGCAAAGGCGATTGAAGAACAGAGCGATCCAATTTCTGCTCTGACAATCTGGATCGAGACCTCTTTGAATTATGTTGCAGATGGGCGCCACCTGCTGGCTAAATCTCTGCACGCAACAACTCTGCCTCGTGAGCGCAGCGCTGAGATCGCCACCGCCCACCGCCAGATGCTTGCGCCGTTAAGTAAGACTCTCTCCGAACTTGGCATCACAGATACCGCACGAGCGCTCTCGCAGTTACAGGCGGTTACAGATGTTGCAACTCGCCGAATCGAATCCGGTGCTGCTGATGCAGCCGATGAGATCGCTCTGACTACTGAGTTTTATCTCCTTGGAGTCAAGGCGCTTACTAAAACTTTTAACTGAACGGACATCTCGCGCCACATTCCCTCTTTCGCGGGAGCTGTTGCTAAGACGGTGCAAGTACCACCTTTTTCTAGCGCTTCGATAAGGTTCAAATCAACTCGACAATTCTTGCTCAAACTCTTGTAAGTAATTGGTGAACCAAAACTCGTTTCAGTTGGAAAGGCTCTGGCTTTCCCAATCAGAAGTCTCTTTCCTGGGCGCTCAATACTCTGAGATCCTGGTTGCAGAATAAATGGATAGGTAGCAGAACTTGCTGCGAATTTATCGTTACCGGCGGTGCGATGAGAAAGCGCACATTGCCCGGCTCCCTTTAGCGCAGTCAGAACACCATTTGCATAAGAACATTCTGGGGTCAGTGAAGTTAGCGTTACGGGTAATCCAGATAACGAAGTTGCAACAATTTGCGCACTCTGACGATATGGCAAGTTGGTTGGAACGTTGCGGATTAAAGGCGCTGCATTCAAAGTCACTCTAATTACATCAGCTGGAAGCAACGGGGCTGCCACACCTGCGCGGAATGTGATCGGAAGGAATAAATCTTCGCTGGTATCCGCACCTGCGGTGCGGTCTAAACGGAAGAAGAGCCCGCAAGAAGTCTTAGTGCAATCAACGGTAGTGCCACGTCCGGTAATTTGTGCGGCGACCTTAAAGGCGATCGGTCCAGTTGAAATTACTGAACCAACTTCTCCCTTGGTAGTAACCCATAATTGCAAATCATCGCTGCAAGTGGCGGGACGCGCGCCAGCAACAGGTGCGATGCATTGCTGAATATACATTCCGCCCTTTGTCGTAAATGTAGTAAAACCACCATTGATTGTCGCCCCGGCTGGATCAAGATTAGTTAATGGGCCGCTTTGAAACTTAAATGTTTCAGCGCTGGCACTTGGTGCGCTAACGACCGGCAGAGCGAGTGCGAAAATTGATATAAACAAGGCTAGCTTCTTCATTACTTTATCCTTTTCTTAAATGTGACCGGAATATATAGATCACGTGATCTATCTCCTTCACGTAGATGATCTGATCTAACTGTTAAAGCACAAGTATTTTTTCGACAATCAATCTTTCCGATCCGTTCAGAAACTTGAACGGTTTTTGTAAATCTTCCGCCGGCGCGGAATGGATCAACCAAATTGGCGGCATATGGTGGGGCATTTGATGAGATCCAGTAAGACGCTCCACCGATTCCTGCTTTATTTACGCCACCATCACAAGGCGTAGGTGCTTGACCAGATTTTGGCATTACGCAATATGCCAAATAGATTCCAACAGTTTCATCAAATCCTCTTCCGGTGACCACGATCCGAGCACGCCCGCTCTTATCAGCGGTTATGTTCTGTGCATAAGCGCTAATTGATTCGCCAAATTGGCCCTTCACTACTTGCGGCTTTTGCGATCCGTGAGCCGGAAGAGCAGTTGATGTGAGCGCAAGCGTTACACAGATCCCAGTTGATATCAGAACCTTTAAACGCATGTGAAAACCCTACTTTTATCTCTAGCTGCGCTTATCCGACAACCCACCCACATCTGTCAGGTAAAAAATTGAGAAGATATCGCCGTGGCCAGGAACCTAAAAACTACGAAGCTTTATGTAGCAATTGCAACATCGCTTTTCTTGGTTGGGTGTTCTACAACACAACCAGTTGCGATTGAGATTAATGAAGCGAAAGCGGTGAGCATCGCCGCGGGTCAAACCGCATCTGCAAATCGAGTTATCGCGTTGGCCAATGGTTCAGCAGAGATAGTCACTGCACTTGGTTTGAAAGCTAATTTAATTGGACGAGATATCGCAAGTACGGAAGAAGAACTCAAAGATATTCCGATCGTTACATCTGGCCATCAGGTAGTTGCTGAGAATATTCTGAAGTTAAACCCTGATCTGGTTCTGATCGATGATGCAACCGGTCCGCTTTCAGCAATACAGGTTCTGCGTGATAGCGGAATAAGAGTTGTTCAGATCCGTCAGGCTTGGACGCTTGCTGATATCAACTTAAAGATCACGGATATCGCCACTGCGCTCGGTGCGAACTCAGCGGGGGATCAGTTAAGCAAGAAGATTAATTCTGCTCTCACAGATTTGAAGCAGGAAGATAGAAAAGTCAGGATGCTCTTTCTCTATCTGCGTGGCGGAAATTCCATCTATCTTCTCGGTGGTGCCGGTTCTGGCGCAGATTCTTTGATTTCAGCGATCAATTGCGTTGATATCGGCGCGGGTTTTTCCAAAGATCCATTTACTCCAGTGAACGCGGAAGTATTGGCAGAACTTAATCCAGATGTAATTCTCGTAATGACTAAAGGTCTGGCATCTGTTGGGGGAGTCACGGGCTTACGTAATCTGCCTGGAATCGCTCAGACCGCAGCGGGTAAAGCGGGACGTGTTCTCGCCGTTGATGATTCGCTCTTGCTCTCCTTTGGGCCACGTACTCCTGATTTGTTAAAGCAGATGGCTGCGTCAGTAGATGAGCTGACCAAATGAAGTTACGTTTTACATCACTGGCCATCGCACTTACTTTAGCTATTGCAGTCTCGCTAGTGCTGGGCGCTACCGAAATTGAAAACATTTGGAAGTACCTCTTTAACCCGGGTTATGACAACACGAGTATTAACCATTTAATTCTCTGGGAGATCAGAGTTCCGCGCATTCTTGTAGCGTTGCTGATCGGAGCATCACTTGGGTTGGCCGGTGCTATTGCGCAATCTGCTGCTAATAATCCGCTGGCAGATCCAGCGATTCTCGGAACCTCAGCAGGTGCCAGTCTTGGCGTTGTAATTGGCATCTTGTTTAACTTAGTAAGCATTGGTTCGCTTTCCGCAGTTCTATTCGCAACTTGCGGCGCGCTGATTGCCACGGCTTTAACATTTACCTGGGCGCGCTCGGTTAGCGCTCTCATCATTATCGGAATCGGTACATCAGCGTTCTTGTCAGCGATAGTTGGTCTGTTAATTGCTTCTACAAATAATCCCGAAATCCGCTCAATCTCTTTCTGGTCACTTGGCTCAATTGCGCTGGCAACTGCGGATAACCTGCTGATAATCGCTCCGGTATTTCTGTTGTGTCTCTTGCTCGCCTTCAAGATCGCCCCACAATTGGATTTACTTACACTTGGCGATATCTCCGTGCGCCACTTGGGCCTTTCTCCGAAAAGCATTCGTATAAAAGCATTTCTGATAATTGGTTTATTGGTTGCGGTAAGCGTCAGCACAGTTGGTTCGATCTCATTCTTAGCGCTAGCCGCTCCACACATTGCCCGCATCACCTTTGGCGGCAGGAATAGAGTTCTAACGATCGCTTCATCATTGATTGGGGCTTTGATTCTTGTCATCGGTGACACGATCGCTCGCAGTGCGCTGCCGCCTTATGAATTACCGATCGGTCTAATTACTTCGCTCTTGGGTGCACCAATTCTGATTCTTCTGGTGCGTAAGGCGGCTCTGTCATGGAGATGATCAAGATCCAAGACTTAACTTTGCTGCGCAACGAGCGGGCCATATTCTCAAAGTTAAACGCATCTTTTGCTACTTCAACTATCAGCGCAATTGTCGGACCCAATGGTTGTGGCAAGAGCTCGCTGCTGCTGACAATTGCCGGAGACCTTAAAAGTTACAGCGGGTCGATCTCGATAAACGGCCGTGATCTGCTCGAATTAAGCGATCGCGAACAAGCAGGGCTGCGAAGTATGGCGCTGCAAGAACGTACCTTCTGGGCGCCCATGAAAGTTTGCGAAGTACTTGCTTTGGGATTTGCCAATAAATCCAGAACAGATATCGATCAAGTCGCTGAACAACTTGGTCTTAGTGAATTGCTAGATATGCCGGTGACCAATCTTTCTGTAGGTCAGATTCAACGCGTTGAAATCGCGCGCACGCTCTTGCAAGATGCGGTGATTTACCTCTTTGACGAACCATTCTCGGGGCAGGATTTGGCAAGTAAAGCGGTTTTGATTGAGATATTTAAGCAACTTCGCGCATCCGGAAAGGTAGTAATTCTCGTCGTACACAGCGAGGTTGAGAAGTTAACTTGGTGCGATCAGATTCTCGATCTTACTTCTTAGCGCTGGCCACGAAGCGGCAAAGCTGGGATGCAGTGGCAAGCGGATTACATCCGCAAATAAGACCCATTTAACTTCGTGGGATTCATCATTTAACTCGTGCGCTTCTAATTTCTCGTTCGCTTCTGCAATAACCGTCTCGTAGCTCCACGTACCGTGGTTATCGGTGTGGGTATCTCGAGCAGTCAGGCATTGTGGATCAATGCCGGTCTCTTCAACGGCTTCGCGAATTGCGCCTTCAATAATTGTTTCGTGTGAATCACGTGCGCCACCGGGAATACCCCAAGTGTCACCGTTATGAACCCAAGGTGCGCGATGTTGCAGAAGTATTGCGCCATCTCGATAAATTAAAAGACCGGCTGCGCCATTTAAGCCCCAGTGTTTACTGCCGCAGGTGCATTCGATCCATCCATCACCATCGCGCGCAGCCATAACGCTACTTTCTCACACCTATCCACAGTTATCTAACTTAAAGGGCTGAGAGCCTCCTTAACGTTCTATCTTCCGCCAGATGAAAGCAAAAGCCCTCGTCTTAATCGCAATACTCTCTTTGATCCCAATAAATTCCAGCAGCGCTGCAGATTGTGAAAGCGCATGTGTGGATGTCTACACCCAAGAAGGCGAATTGATCTTTGAAGCACGTAAAGGTAGCGGGCCAAAAGCGAGCGCTAAACCAAAGCCAACAACGAAGCCAAAAGTTCTGCCCAAACCAAAGGTAGTTGCTAAACCAAAGGTTGTTACCAAACCCAAGTCGGTAGCTCCAAAGAAGGTGACTGCGCCAAAGAAGACCGCACCGAAACCGGTCGCTGCAACTTCCCTTAGCGATCGGATAAGCAAATCTCTTCCGACTATTGGTATTTCATATCAGCCAAGTTTTCAACCATTGATAAATGTTCCGGTTTACTTCTGGAGCGATACACCGTCGACTTTTCGCACCAAGGTTGATCTGATCGGCGAGGTAATCGATGTAAATATGCGTCCTTCATTTACTTGGGCTTTTGGTGATGGCACTTTTATAAATACAACTGATGCAGGTGGGCCATTTCCTAATGGAAAAGTGACCCACGCATTTTCAACTCCGGGGACCTATCCCGTAGTCCTGATTACAACTTGGGGTGGATCGTTTACCCACAACGGTGTTGTGCGCGCAATAACCGGCGAAATTAAGAAGATCTCCGCTCTGACCATCACCGTGGTGGCAGCCAATGCTCGCTTTATGAATTGAGAGATATGACCACCCTTACTTCACCTCACGATCTAATCGCCGCAATTCCATTTCTAATCGGATACCACCCGGTTGATTCACTCGTCATTGTTTCCATAAAAGAGAATTGCATCGGCATGGCGATGCGCGTTGATTACCCAACCGATTTACCTGAATCGGCTTACGATCTGTTGGCTTCGCATCTTGAGCGCGAAGGTGTGACTAGTGCGCTGCTGGTCGCCTATCTGCCTGCAGGACGGTGCGATGGGGAAACCGTCTTGGGCGATTTAGCACGGGCGATTGCGCGAATTGATGTGGCTGTAGACGAAGCGCTCTTAATCGCAGATGGAAGATATCGATCAACTCTGTGCAGTGATTCTGAATGTTGTCCGCCCGAAGGTCGCGAGCTGCCAGCGATTGATTCATCACGCATTGCCGCAGAACACGTAATCGCTGGTAAAGCTATGCCCTTTGCCAATATCGAAGCGCTCACCGAATCAATTTCCTCACTTGCACTGAGCGAAGATGAGAAATGGGTATCGCGGGTTAGCCAATTATTCGTTTCAGATCGCGCTAAGAATTTAAATAAATTACAACGCGATGGCGCAACCGCGGTGATTGATCTAGCCGGTGAATTTGCAGCAGGGCGGGGGATAGAAGATCTTGAACTCGCCGCCCGAGTCATCGGTCGCTTATCTGATATTCAGGTTCGTGATTTCGCACTGGGCAGCCATAACGATGAAGATTTAGAAACTTACTTCACGATGTGGCGTGCTCTGCTGCGAATCGCACCAAAAGGTTATGTTGCACCGATCGCCTCGCTCTTCGCCGCACTTGCTTACGAAAGTGGCGATGGCGCACTTGCTCACCGCGCTTTAGATCGGGCGCTGGCTGATGTAAATGGATATTCGCTCGCACTGCTCTTGCGTCGGGTTTTCACCGCAGGATGGCCACCACAGTCATTTGCAGCGATGCGGCGCGAGCTACATCCCAAAGTCTGTGCAGGAATCTTCGGAAGCGAGTGAAGTGGTTACGGGATAAAGCTATTTAGCTGATCAAATAGCGCAGGAGATGCAGCGACGATCTTGCCGCCAGCCTCCAGGCCATTATCTTCAATAAAGTTATTGATGCGTCCGCCCGCTTCTTGCACGATTAACAAGGCGGCTAGGCAATCCCAAGAGTTAATATGCTTTTCGATATAGCCAATCAAAGCGCCACTGCCGACATAGCAAATACCTAAAGCGCCAGAACCGTTGCGGTGATACATACCGCCATTTTCAAGCAGGCCAGTCATCATCTGGATTAGCTCACTTGGCTTGGTGCGATTGGAATATCCCACGCTGACGATTCCATCGTTTAAAGTCTTGGCATCGCGCACCTTGATTGACTTACCGTTAAGGGTTGCGCCCTTACCTTTCTGCGCCGCAAAGAATTGATTGCCAGCAGGGCTATAAACCAAGCCGATTAACATCTCTTCACCGCTAATAAATGCGATTGATACACACCAACTCGACATACCCATCAAAAATGGCTGGGTGCCATCAATTGGATCTACTACCCAAATTCCTTTAGCTCCGGCTAAATCAGCGGCGCCAGTTTCTTCGCCAAAGAAGGCATCTTCGGGATATTTCGCTTTTATCGCTTCTTTAATTAAAACCTCGGTGTTGTAATCAGCCTGGCTGACAAAATCTTGCGGCCCTTTACTTTGAATATCTAAAGTCTCGAGCGAGTTAAAGTAAGTCATCGCTAGCTCGCCGGCTTTTACGATCAGCTCTTTCGCAAATTCAAAGCGTTGGTCGATCTGCTGATCTGTCATATGCATGTTCTGAGTGTAGGGCAGTAGTTAAGTGATTTCACGAACGCCAAAGCCAAGCAGCCCCGCGGACTCCGCTGGAATCTCCGTGCACTGATTTAACAATTGGCGTAGCAAAGACTGGCGAGAATGTGTACTGCGCAATTTTGGCAGGAAGGTCGCGGTACAACTCATCGATATTGCTCATACCGCCACCCATTACAAAGATATCTGGGTCGAGGGTATTAACAACGACAGAAAGTCCACGACCTACGCGGTCGATCCAGCGTTGATAATTCTCAATTGCGAGCTGATCTCCATCGCGCATCAACTTTACGATCTCTGCAGGCTTTAACTCTGCGCCACCGTGGCGTTGAAAGTCTCGCGCAAAACTGTAACCCGATAACCAAGTTTCAATGCATCCACTTTTACCGCAGTAACAAGGATCACCTGGAAGTTCATCAGCTTTCGCTAGCGGTAGCGGGTTATGTCCCCAATCACCGGCGCTGTTATTAGGACCGTGATGTGCGCGGCCATTAATTGCAACACCTGCACCAGTTCCACTTGCAATAATCACACCGAAGACAACTTGATAACCTTTGCCGGCGCCATCGGTTGCTTCTGATGATGCGAAACAATCTGCATCATTAACAACACGTATTGGTCGAGCAATCATTTTCTGTAAATCTGCTTCGACGGGTTGTCCATTTATCCAAGTAGAACTGCCACCTTTACCGAGGCGGCTAATTGGCTCGAGCGAACCAGGGATACCGATTCCGATCGATCCCTGTCTTCCCAAGGTGCTTTCCACTTCATCAATCAGATCGCGAACCATAGTTAGACAACCCTGGTAATCACCACGTGGGGTATCGCGGCGCAGGCGGATTAACTCAACCCCATCGCTTTCGAGCGCGACGACTTCAATCTTGGTCCCGCCCCAGTCAACCCCGATTAACATTTAACGCTCCGCCTTCATGCCTCAAGGGTATGTGCCAGCAACGATCTTGCGACAGAAGTTAGCCACTTTTTTGGGTTAGACTTTCCACTAGGTCACGAGTTCTAATCGATAGCCCCGGCTGATTAGACGGCAACCCTCCACCGCGGTGGGGTGCTCCGGGTGACGACCAGGCTTACATCGAACGATGTATGCAAGTGCGTGAAGGATTTAGGTAATGTCTAAAGATGGAATAAAAGCGATTAGCACTCGAGTAACTGGCGCGTGGCTCGATGGTCATGATCCAGGTGAGCGCAAATTTGTGAAGATCGGTTCCCTCTTACTTGAAAATGGCGAAACGCTTCCAGATATAACAATCGCTTACCAAAGTTGGGGAGAGTTAAACGCCGCAAAAGATAATGCGATCTTAATCAATCATGCAATGACTGGCTGGTCAGATGTAACTTCTTGGTGGCCAAATATGGTCGGTCCAGGTCTGCCCTTCGATACCGATAAATATTTCATTGTCTGTCCCAATGTAATTGGGGGATGCCAGGGAAGTACCGGCCCTTCCAGTTTTGCACCTGATGGCAAACGCTATGGTTCACGTTTTCCAACAGTGACAGTGCGCGATATGGCGCGAGCCGAAGTTTTATTCTCTGATGCAATTGGAATTGAAAAGTATCGTCTAGCGGTCGGGCCATCACTAGGTGGAATGCGCTCGCTGGAATGGGCGATTGAACATCCAGATCGAGTCAGTGCGATCTGCACAATCGGTTCTTCAGCAGTTGCAACAGGTGATCAGATCGGCGGTTTCTCCGTACAAATTCGTGCAATTAAAACTGATCCCAACTTCAATGGCGGCGATTATTACGACCAAGAAGTGGGTCCGATCGAAGGAATGGGAATTGCCCGCCGTATCGCTCATCTGACCTACCGCACCGAATCTGAGATGGATGTGCGCTTTGGTCGACAGATGCAGGGAGATGAGACCGGTAGGTACGCCGTTGAGTCTTACCTTGATCATCAGGCCGATAAATTAGCGAAGCGCTTCGATGCCAATACCTATATCTCGCTAACTTCGGCGATGGCCTCGCATGATGTTGGCCGTGAGCGTGGCGGGGTAGTCAAAGCGCTGGAATCGATCCAAATTCCCGTAGTTGTGGTCTCAATTGATACCGATCGCCTCTTCCCACCTCGACTTCAGGTTGAGGTTGTTGAGCTGGTTCCGAAGGCAGCCCCGCTGATTACGATCTCATCCGACTTCGGACACGATGGCTTTTTAGTTGAATCTGAGGCAGTTGGCGCGGCAATCGTCCAAGCCTTGAGTATAATATAGCCATCGCTTCGAGCAGTTCGAAACAAAAGTTTCGGAGATAGTTCGAAAAAACCAAAGGACAATTGTGGCTGTATTTAGTGCGCTCAAAAACAAGGCAAAGGCTAAAAAGTCTGCCGCTAAAAAATCTGCTCCTGCGAAAAAGGCCGTTGCCAAGAAAGCGGTAGCGAAGAAAGCAGCGCCAGCGAAGAAAGCACCCGCTAAAAAAGCTCCTGCCAAGAAAGCTGCAGCCAAAAAAGCCGCACCAGTAAAGAAAGCCGCACCTGCAAAGGTTGCGATGAAGAAAGATTTGACCGCCAAAGAGGTACAGCAGTTAGTTGATCTCAAGAACGCAGTTGCGCGCCAAAAAGAGATTGTTGAAACTCTGGCAGCAAGTGGCATTGATAATTACCGTAAAGCGGTTAAGAAAGAATTTATGGCGCTCGCTCTTGAAGCGCGCCAATTAGATGCGGTTCTTCCAGCTGAAATTGAGAAGGCACGTAAAGCAGGCCTGGGCGCACCAAGCCGCATTTTATCTAAGGCACAACTTGCACTGATCGCACCACCTCCAGTGCCAGTTGCAGCAGCTCCAGCAAAGAGCTCAGAAGGTAAGGCGGCAAAGGCGGCAGTTGTTCTCGACGATGAAGGCAATGAGATCGTTGTTGAAGAAATCGAACTTGAAGATGTTGAAACTTTGATTGCTGAAGTTACCGACATTATCGATACCGAAGCAGATGACAAATCAAATCAGCCACGCGTTGTTAACTTGGCTGAAGAAGCTTCAGGAAATGAAGAGAACGCGTTTACGTTAAAGGCCTCGGAAGAAGATGATGCTCCAGCGCAGACAGTGATGACCGCTGGTGCAACCGCAGACCCAGTAAAAGATTATTTGAAGCAGATTGGCCGCGTAGCGCTGCTAAATGCTGAGCTAGAAGTAGAACTGGCTACACGCATCGAAGCTGGTTTATTTGCAGAAGAAGCGCTTAAGGCAGATAAGAAGATTGATAAGAAGTTAAAGCGCGAACTCGATTGGATCGTTGAAGATGGCAAGCGCGCCAAGAACCATTTGCTCGAAGCTAACTTACGTTTGGTAGTGTCACTTGCAAAGCGTTACACCGGTCGCGGAATGCTCTTCCTTGATTTAATTCAAGAAGGAAACCTCGGCTTGATCCGCGCCGTAGAAAAGTTTGATTACACAAAGGGTTACAAGTTCTCAACATATGCGACTTGGTGGATCCGCCAGGCGATTACTCGCGCAATGGCAGATCAGGCCCGCACGATTCGTATTCCGGTCCACATGGTTGAAGTCATCAACAAGTTGGCACGTGTACAACGCCAGATGTTGCAAGATCTCGGTCGCGAACCGACGCCAGAAGAGCTTGCCAAGGAACTTGATATGACACCTGAGAAGGTTGTCGAAGTTCAGAAGTATGGTCGCGAGCCAATCTCACTTCACACACCATTGGGTGAAGAAGGAGATTCTGAGTTCGGAGATCTCATTGAGGATTCAGAGGCGGTTAAGCCTGAAGAATCTGTCACCTTCACAATCTTGCAGGAGCAGTTGATGCAGGTCTTAGGTGGTCTCACACAGCGCGAGGCAGATGTAATCAAAGCTCGCTACGGGCTCACGGATGGTCAGCCAAAGACTCTCGATGAGATCGGAAAGGTTCACGGCGTCACTCGTGAGCGTATCCGTCAGATCGAATCAAAGACAATGTCCAAGCTGCGCCACCCATCTCGTTCGCAATCTCTTCGCGATTATCTCGATTGAGAGCAGTTGCCCATGAGTAATCCCCGAATCTTCGTCAATCCCAAGAGCGGATCAATCCGCGTTACCGGAACTGTCGATCTCGTTGATGCAGATGGAAACATTCTTGAGACCGTTGAAAATATTAAGTTCTGTGGCTGTGGTCAATCAAAAGAAAAACCCTTGTGCGACGGATCGCACAAGGGTTTAACGAAAGAGTAATTACTTACTTTCTACCAGCTTCTCTGATTCATCTTGAATCTTTGCTGCAACCACCTTGAGCTTTTCAGCGTATTCCTTGCCGTGGTGAGCACAGAAGAGGAGCTCGCCACCGTTAAGCAGAATGGCGCGCACATAGGCTTGTGCTCCACATCGATCGCAGCGATCGAGTGCATTTAGAGGTGTGGATTCGAGGATTACTTGCTCGGTCATCGCGCTCTCCTAGCGTTGCCTAGAGATCATCTGGTCTGACGATCTGTACTCGTGTGGGTACGTAGTATGGAACATCATGCCACCTATGAATATTCCCCGCCTGCTGATTATCAAGAAATATTGGCTATTTCGATAGATATCTCACACGATCTGGAACCTTTTCCCAGTAATTGAGATACCCAACGGCGCGTTTACTCACCTGCAAAGAGTTCGCTGGCTAATCTTTGCACCCATGGCTGCCAAAAAAGATTCCGGTGATCAACTCGATCTCACCGCACCTAGCGCCGAAACAGATAGCTATACCGCCAAGGACCTAGCCGTCCTTGAAGGTCTAGATGCCGTTCGTAAGCGCCCGGGTATGTATATCGGATCAACTGATTCACGCGGCCTCATGCACTGTCTCTGGGAGATTATCGATAACGCAGTAGATGAAGCGTTGGCCGGACATTGCAAGAAGATTGATATTAATTTAGAGGCAGATGGATCAGTAGAAGTTCACGATGATGGTCGCGGTATTCCTGTAGATAAAGAACCAAAGACTGGTCTTACTGGTGTTGAAGTTGTTCTCACCAAATTACATGCAGGTGGAAAGTTCGGCGGGGGATCCTATGCAGCTTCTGGCGGTCTCCACGGTGTGGGTGCATCTGTTGTAAACGCACTTGCTGAGCGCCTTGATGCAGAAGTAGATCGCAACGGCAAGATTTACTGGATGTCTTTCCGTCGCGGCGAGGCAGGCGTCTTTGATGGCGAAGGTCCAAAGGCAGAGTTCACACCGCAATCTGGTCT
>CANHRF010000006.1 GCA_947463335.1 Actinomycetota bacterium | reverse complement strand
GTAGAAGGCGCACTCGGCGAGGCGATTGGTCAGATCTATGTACAGCGCCATTTCCCGGAAGCGGCGAAGGTTGCCATGCTTGAGCTCGTCGATAATTTAATTGAGGCCTATCGCATCAGCATCAATGAGTTAACTTGGATGGGCCCAGAAACCAAAGCAAAGGCCCTCGATAAGTTAGCCAAATTCACCCCCAAGATCGGGTACCCAGATAAATGGCGCGATTATTCAGCACTGGAAATCAAGCGCGATGGCCTCTTTGGAAACATTGGGCGGATCACTAAATTCACTCGCGATATCGAACTAGCCAAAATCGGTAAGCCGGTAGATAAGACCGAATGGTTGATGACCCCTCAGACCGTTAACGCTTACTACCATCCGATCCAAAATGAAATTGTCTTCCCTGCCGCTATTTTGCAGCCACCGTTCTTTGATCTTTCCGCAGATATCGCTGCAAATTACGGCGCTATCGGAGCGGTTATTGGACACGAGATCGGCCACGGTTTCGATGACCAAGGATCAAAGTTTGATGGCGATGGAAATATGATCGATTGGTGGACCCAAGCCGATCGCACCGAATTTGAAAAGCGCGCAAACGCACTGATTGCACAATTTGATGCGCTCTTTCCGGAAGAGACCCCCGATATCCACGTCAACGGCGCTCTCACAGTCGGTGAGAACATCGGAGACCTTGGTGGCTTAGCAATTGGGTTTAAGGCCTATAAATTGGCTTTAAATGGCGCTCAGGCCCCGGTAATTGATGGGTTAACTGGAGAACAACGTTTCTTCCTATCCTGGGCTCAAGTTTGGCGTGGCAAGGTGCGCGCTGAAGAACTTCGTCGTCGCATCGCAACCGATCCGCATTCACCATATGAATTTCGTTGCAACGCGATCGTTCGCAATATCACCGACTTCTACAAAGCCTTTGACCTAACCGAGGGCGATAAGTTGTGGTTGGCCGAGAGCGAGCGCATCGAGATCTGGTAACAGATCGAGCATGGGGATTGCGATCTGGTAACAGATCAATAATCTGACCGCTCAGCAAGACAATCTCAATCTGCGACAATAACCCACGTGTCCAGCCTAGGTTCAAAGAGTTTCGCCTTCGAGATAAAGCACAGCGCAGAAAACGGGCTGGCGCGCGTGGGCACTATCTCAACCCCGCATGGCGATATTCAAACGCCGGCCTTTATTCCGGTGGGTACTAAGGCAACTGTTAAATCGGTGCTGCCAGAGGCGATGAAAGATCTCGGTTCGCAAGCGCTCTTGGCCAATGCCTACCACTTGTACTTACAACCGGGTCCCGATCTTTTAGATGAAGCTGGCGGCCTTGCAAAGTTTATGAATTGGAACGGACCCACCTTTACAGATAGCGGTGGATTTCAAGTTCTCTCGCTCGGCGTTGGCTTTAAAAAAGTCTTGGCGATGGATGCCAAAACTTTTCGTTCGGATCAAGTAATCGCCGGCAATAAAGAACGTTTGGCACATGTTGATGATGATGGCGTTACCTTTAAATCTCATCTGGATGGCTCGATGCACCGCTTCACTGCTGAGATCTCAATGCAGATCCAACATAAAATCGGCGCCGATATTATTTTTGCTTTCGATGAATGCACTACCTTGCACAACACCCGCCCGTATCAAGAGCTGGCGATGGAACGCACTTACGACTGGGCGATTCGTTGTTTAGATGAACATAAGCGTTTAACAGACCAACGCAGCGATAAGCCATACCAAGCGTTATTTGGCGTTATCCAAGGTGCGCAATATGAAGATCTACGTAAAAAAGCCGCTGCCGATTTAGGCGGAATGTCATCTTCAGGTATCGAATTCGATGGCTTTGGAATCGGCGGCGCGCTAGATAAAGATTCACTTGGCACGATCGTGGGCTGGGTAAATAGCACCTTGCCACAGAATAAACCGAAGCATCTGCTCGGTATCGGCGCTCCTGAAGATTTATTCGTTGGCGTTGAAAATGGAGTCGATACCTTTGATTGTGTTCTTGCGTCACGTATTGCCCGCAGCGGCGCGGTCTACACATCCACCGGGCGCGTGAATATCACCAATGCGCCTTATATCCGTGACTTTAATCCGATTGATGAAAACTGCGATTGCTACACCTGCCAGAACTTCACGCGGGCCTATCTCTGCCACTTATTCCGCGGCAAGGAAATGGTCGCTGCGACATTGGCGACTATTCATAATGAGAGATACATAGTGCGCTTAGTTGATCAAATGCGCCAAGCTTTGATGGATGGAAACTTTACCGATATGAAGGAAGAGTTCTTAGGGCGTTACACCCATCGCTCTGGGCAATCTCGGGATTAATTACTCTCCCCGACCGCCGACTTTCGGTAAGTGCCAATCATATTTAATCGAGAGTTCGCGAACCAGAATTACAACAGCGCTAGCAAGAACAACCGAGAAGATCTGATTTACAGCGAAATAATCACAACTGACATAAACCAGCGATCCTGCCAAGCAGGAAGTGCCGATCGTTTCGCGATGCAGCAGAACTGGTTCTACCTGGCAGAGCACATCTCGCAACAAACCACCGGTGACCGCGCCAATCAACCCAAGGATCACCGCAGATGCAAACGGTGCTCCTTGAGTAAGTGCAAATTGCGCTCCAGATATCGAACAAACCGTTAAACCAAGTGTGTCGAGAGAAAGAACAAAACGACCGACTGGTGTTGTGCGCTTAATGCTTAAAGTTATGACGATCGCCAGAGCTACGCCGAGAAATAACCATTCATTTAAAACCCAGGGCGGTTTTTCTCCGAGCAAGAGATTGCGGAAAGTGCCACCTGCAAGTGATGCGATAGCGGCAATAAATGCAATGCCGCCATAATCCAAACCTTTATTGGCCGCGATCCTGGCGCCTACTAGGGCAAATGCAAATGTGCCGGCTAGGTCGAGCAGAGTTACCAAGAGCTCCAAATCCATGGCTTGAGTATAAGCCAGTGAAAATTTCTAGAGGAGATAAAGGCTTCTCGCCTTTTCTACCGCTTCATCTCGTCCGCTTGCGCCGATCTTGCGGTAAACATTTTTAAGATGTGTCTTCATTGTATTTTGCGAGATGTGCAACGTCTTCCCGATCGCGCTGATTGGATTTCCTGTAGATAAATGGCGCAGAATCTCGATTTCTCGCTTGGTAAGGGCAGAGGAGAGCCCCACCAAAGTCTCGCTCCTTGATTTCAAGCGAGCAGTGATTTTCGATGCTAGATCTTCAAGATAAACAGTTGGCTTTTCGCCTGAGATTCGAATAATCAAATTTAGGATCGGTGCGTTCTGGCGCAAGAAAGTCTCTTTTGCACCGACTCGTGCACCAATCTCTAGGGCCTTGCGCATCGCCTGTAGAGCGATTTTTTCGCGGTCTATGTTTTCTCCTGCTTCGGCAATCGCCTTATAAATCTGTTCTTTAGGAGTGTTCTCAGGCAGATTCGCAGCTACAAACGAACCTGGCTTCTTCTCGGTCATCTCTAGATGAATCGCTCTGATTCTTTCAACTAAGAGAAAACCAGGAAGTCTTCCCAGCAAAATTCCGACGCGTTCCCAATCTTTCATTGTGAAACGAATGAAGAGTTCGGTTAAATCACAATATGTATCTAAACCATTTTTAAAGGCAAGGCTTGCCGCACGTTCTCGCTTATTTCGTACGATATCCAGCGCAGCGGCAGAATTTCCAGCCAAGGCTAAATCACGCGCCAAAAAGCTTTCTGCAAGAAAGACCCAGGTGTGCTGATGCCATGACTCTGCCAATTTCTTTAAATCCGCAAAAACTCTTTGTGATTCTTCGATCTGTGAGAACTCCAAGAGACATCGTGCTTTCACGTACATCATGTCCAGTGAACCAAAAATTCCCATATAACCTTCGCGCTCAGCATGCGCAATCACACTATTTGCAATAACAAAAGCATCTTTATATTCACCATCATTTAGAAGAACGCAGGCATCTATTGCACCAGTGAAGTAAAGAGCCATCGAACTAGAATCGGATTTTGCAAGATCAGTGGCTTGACTTTGAATATCTGCTAACTTATCCGAGCTGTCATAGATAATTTCCTTGGCGGCGGCTACGCGCAGGATTGATAATTTATCGAGCACTCCCAGGTCTAAATCTTCTGCTGTTGTTGCCATAACGCTGGAAACGTTGCCTTCTAGCTCCTCTGTAAGTCCTGTGGCAAAGTCGATATAAACACTGACAGCTGCATTGAACTTCTTTATAAAGTCTTCAAGTTCGGTCCCACGAGAGGTAAAAGCCATCTCAGTCATCAAACTCTGCGCACTTAAATACTGAAAATCCGCGGTCAAACCCATCAACTCTACGGTCTGACGCTTTAATCTGCCCTCTTTACTTGAATCTCCCACTAACTCAGCCATGCCCAATAAATCTTTTCCACGTCCGATTGCAATTAGCTGGCGCATTCCCTGTCTAAATAAAGCCCGATAACTGGATTGATCACCTGCGAACTTGGCATGTTCTAACGCCTTTAAATACGAACCGGTTGAAGAATAGTGATCGGTAAGTCGGCTATGAATTCCTCGCAGATCTTTCTCGTTCAACGTGGGAGAAGAAATCAGCCCCGCCCGCACAGCTGGATTAAATGAATACCTATTGATCGGGACTGCGCCGTACTTTAGAAAGAGCGAATCGACTGCAAATTTATTCAATTTACTTAAAGAGAAATCTTTCTGCAGGATTATTTCTGCTTCTTCAATAGAGAATTCATCTAAGACCGCTAGAGATTCTAGATTTTTACGTTCAGCCAGACTCAAAGTAGAAAGCAAGTCATTAACGAGATTTCTTGAATCTCGCGAACCGTGATCGCGGTTCATCAAATTTTCAGATGATTCCCACCCACGTGAGATGTTGCTCAATACTAACTGTATGCCCGCAGGCCACCCATCTAGGCTCTTGATGAGTTTTTGATTCTCACTCTTTTCTAGGTCTACTCCAGCAATTGATGCTGCTAAAGTTATTTCATCATCAGTGAACTTCAAATGATTCTTGTCGATTACATGCAAGTTTTCGAGCGACTTGAGTGCAATAAAGGTTTCAGATGGAATTACATTTCTAACAATTATTGTATGTACATTTTTTGGGACACAGGCAAAGAAGTGTTTTGCTAAAGGCGCTGAATTACCAGTCTGGAGGCGATTATCATCCAAAACCAACACAAAGTGTTTTTGGATGGAACCTATTTCAGAGAAGATATTGGTGATGAAGTTTTCTATACTTACCGTTGGATTTACCGAAAACCAATTACCGAAGTTTGGTACTACATTTCTGATTGCTTGCATCATGTGCGAGTTAAAGGATTTTGCATCATCTAAATCATTAAAGCTCAACCAGATAACTGGGTCGCTAAGCGTGGTTACATATTCGGCGACCAGCGACGTTTTTCCATACCCAGTAGGTGCCGCGACTAAAGTAACGCCGGCCTTGCTTGAGTCGACCTCATCGAAAATAGATTTACGAGAAATGAAGTTAGGTGAGGGCGGCGGCGGCACAGTGCGCGAGAGATTTAGCCCAGAAATCACCCCAGGTGCAGAAACTCGCTCTTTGGCCATACCCAAGGGTGAGGCATTGAGGGCAATTACCGCTACCTAAAATCACCCTATAGGGGTGACATGGATAGGTGAAATTAGAGGCTGGCGAAAGCCTCTTCCAGCACGCCGAGCGCATCTTTAAGCAGCTCATCGCTAATCACGATCGGTGGCAAGAAGCGAATTACATTTCCATAAGTACCGGCGGTCAGAATTAAGACGCCCTTGCTCTGGCAATACTTGATGATGCTCGCCATTGCAGTTGGATTAGGGGTTTTTGTACCAGCTTCAACAAGTTCAATCGCTTGCATTGCGCCACGTCCGCGAACTTCACCGATTATTGGATATTTAGCGGCGAGCGCAGTTAGCGATGAATTCAGAATTTTACCGATATGCACAGCACGGTCTACCAACTTATCTTCTTCAATCGTCGCGATCGCACCAAGTGCTGCAGCGCAGGCGATTGGGTTTCCGCCATATGTTCCACCGAGTCCACCAACGTGTGATGAATCCATAATCTCTGCACGAGCGGTAACTGCGGCAAGCGGTAAGCCGCCGGCAATTCCCTTGGCAGTGATAATCATGTCAGGTTCAACACCTTCATCTTCGCAAGCAAACATTTGACCAGTGCGCGCAAAGCCTGTTTGCACTTCATCTGCGATAAAGACAATGCCGTGCTTTGTAGCAAACTTTGATAACCCAGGAAGGAATCCCTTTGGTGGAACTATAAATCCACCTTCACCTTGAATCGGTTCGATCAAAATTGCCGCCACATTATGTGCGCCAACTTCTTTCTCAATCTTTGAGGTTACTTGCTCCAAATAATCTTCAGCCATTGTTGCTAGATTTCCTTCGTAGTGGAAGGAATACGGCATCGGCGCGCGATATATTTCAGAAGCAAAAGGTCCAAAGCCCTCTTTATATGGAAGATTCTTCGCAGTCAGCGCCATCGTTAAGTTGGTGCGACCGTGATATGCGTGTTCAAAGACAATTACCGCAGGACGCTTCGTCGAGTGACGGGCGATCTTGATTGCATTCTCTACCGCTTCGGCACCTGAGTTTTGCAATATAGATTTCTTTTTAAATGATCCCGGCGTAATTCGATTTAAAGCTTCGCAAACTTCTACATATCCCATATAAGGAGCTGTGGTGAAGTTGGTGTGAGTGAAGGCTTGCACTGCATCAATCACTCGTTCTACGACGCGTGGGGCAGCATTTCCAACGTTTACTACACCGATACCTGCGCCCAAATCAATGATTCGGTTTCCATCTACATCCTGCAGAATCGCACCTTCACCGCGTTCGATAAAGGCGGGAATCGCCATACCAAGACCGGCAGAGACTGCCTCTTTGCGGCGTGCGATCAATTCAAGCGACTTTGGCCCTGGAATTTCAGTGGCTAAGTGACGTGTTTGCGGGAGAGGGTCCTTTGAAGTCATGGCGAAATTATAGAGCCTCTTTTTAACTTCTACGCCACGACAAGTTAGGCTCTGCAAGTGAAGATTAAATCTGAACTTCGAAGTAGCGCTCCGCTACTTGATGCATATCTTTCATACTTTGAAGGCGCTCTCACACCCTTCACGATCCCTGGACATAAGCAGAGAGCTTCTCAGATTGATCAAGGCCTAGGCGCTGTCGTAGACGCTGACATTCCACTTTATGGTGGATTAGATGAGATTAAGTTAACCAATCAGGTATTAACTCAATCTGAAGCGCTAGCCGCAGATTTGTGGGGATCAGATTTTGCACGTTTTTCAACTGGTGGCTCAACACATGCCAATCAAGCGGTGATCCTGTCTCTTGGTAAACCTGGCGACAAAGTTGCATTAAGTCGCACCGCGCATCGATCTGTATTGAGCGCTCTCGTGCTGGCAGGGCTAGAACCAATTTGGTTAACACCTGAGATCGATGCCAGCACAGGTGTACCGCTTGGAATTCCAGTATCAGAACTAGAACGCGCTATTGCTGAAAAACCGATTGCGCTTCTGCTCACTGAGCCCGGATATTTAGGAACGATCTCTGATTTAGCGCCGCTGATTAAGAAAGCGCACGATCACTCAATTCCTGTAATCGTGGATGCTGCATGGGGCGGGCATTTTGGTTTTCATCCGGATCTGCCAAAGCATGTAATGCAACTTGGTGCAGATGCACTGATTACTAGCGTTCATAAAGCGCTTCCTGGTTACAGCGCGTCGGCTTTATTGCTGGCGCGTACCAATTTGCTTAGCGCCGATCGTTTAGAGCAGAGCTTTGAAACGACTCACACAACATCGCCTGCTGGCGCACCACTGGCCTCGATTGATGCCGTGCGGGCGCTGCTGCAAAACCGCGGTGAAGAGTTATTGGGTGTTTTGTTGGCGAAAATCGCTGACTTTAAGGCGAGCGTGCAATCAAATTTTGATCTGCCAATTTTCTTAAACGCTAGCGATTTCCCTGATGGACGCTTTGATCCCGCCAAGGTTGTGCTCCGCGCCAATCAATTAGGGGCACACGGTGTTGAAATTGAAAATCTACTTATCGAACAGGGAATCAGAGTTGAGATGGCTGATCGCGACACTCTGGTCTTTATAGCCACCTTGGCCGACACCAAAGAAGACTTTGAGAAATTAGCGAAGGTTTTGGTCGGTGTTTTAAAGTCCGTTGACAGCGATCCACGCCCAAGTGCAACTGCGCTTAGCTGGTCGGTCATCCCACAAGTTTCGATATCTATGCGCGATGCCTACTTTGCAGATACCGAACTTGTTAGCGCTCAAGATGCGATCGGCAGAGTATCTGCTGACTTAATCGCGCCGTATCCCCCAGGCGTTGCCGTTGTCGCACCAGGTGAAGTTTTAACTGAACAAATTGTCAGCGGTTTAATCACTTCGCAACGTGCTGGCGTACGCATCGCTTATGCAACAGATCCGACTCTGGCTAACTTCCGAGTAGTCAGCCTTCGCTAGCAAACTTTTTAAGTGCATCGCCGGAGAGCCTAAATACTGTCCACTCATCCATTGGCACCGCACCCAGTGATTGATAAAAATCTATTGATGGCTTATTCCAATCGAGTACCCACCATTGGAATCTTTCATATCCTCGCTCAACGCAGAGTTCGGCTAGAACTTTCATAAAGCCTTTACCGATTCCGTGGCCGCGAAATTCGGGCTGAACAAATAGATCTTCTAGATAAATACCCGGCTTGCCGAGCCAAGTTGAATAATTTAAAAACCAGAGCGCAATGCCCACAATCTTTCCATCGACTTCGCCGACGTGGCAGAAAGCCACGGGCTTTTCAGAGAAGAGTGAAGTATTGATCTGCTCAATTGTGGCTACCATTTCTTCCGGCGCTTTTTCATAGACCGCAAGCTCATAGATCAGACGGTGGATATCTTCGACATCTACGGGTTGCGCTAAGCGAATCTTCATTATTGAAGTTTAGGGGAAAGAAAAACGGCCAGGTTTCCCTGGCCGTTTCCCCCTCGTGGATGGGTTAAAAATTAACCAATCTTGTTAATCTGTGCTTCGGCCCTCTTCTTGAATTCACCATCTATAACCGAGAATCCAAGATCTTCACCTGCATCCTTAGCACATTTTGGTGAGAGAATGAATGAGGCAAGAGCTTTTACAGCAGCAGCCTTTGTCTTATCTGCGTAGTCAGTTTCGACCAACATATAAGAAACGATACCGAGTGTGTAAGCACCTGGCTCTTTCGTTGCATAGTCGAATGTCACAATCCCGTTAGCATCCATAGTTCCTTGTGCAAGGAACGCTGAAGTAGTTGCCGCGTTTGGAGTAACAGCAGCACCTGCTGGATTAATCACATCTGCAATCTTCAATTTATTTTGAGTAGCCCAGTTCACTTCTGCATATGTAATTGAGTATGGAGTCTTTCCGGCTAGTAGCGAAACACCACTTGAAGATTGAGCTCCTACAACGCGTCCCAAGTTTGCTGGTGAGTTAATAACGCCAGGGAACGAGTTGGAAAAAGTTGAAGACTTGGCTTTGGTCCAAACAGCTGGAGCAGACTTATTTAGATAGTTTGTGAAGTTTTCAGAAGTACCTGAAGAGTCTGAACGATAAATCACTTTAATTGTCTTATTTGGAAGATTTCTATATTCAAGCTTTACTGGAGTTGACCTCAAGACAATCGGATCTCCCTTTGAGTCCTTAAGAATTTGACCATTTTTGGTCTTGTAAGTGACTTTGTTTACTGTTCGATTGTTATCTTTAACGATCGCTGGATCGTTCCACTTAGTGATTGTTCCGGCGAAAATTCCAGCGATTGTGCTAGCAGAAAGATTTAGCTTCTGACGTGATGGAAGGTTGTGAAGAATTCCGATAGGAGCTGCAATTACTGGCGCGTGAATAACAGTTGAGCGCTTATTTGCACCTACGTGAGCCGCATCTGAGAACCAAAAATCACCAATTTTATTGTCAGAGGCGGTGCGTCCTGGTCCTGATCCATTATCGGCATATGTAAACGAATGTCCTGTGGCAGAAGAAAAATCAGCCTTACAAGCTTGGATCAAAGCATTTGGGAATGAAGCGCCAGAACCTTGTAGATCTACTGCGTGGGCTGGAGTCGAAGCTACCAAGCCGAAAACGAGTGCAACTGCTGCAGATTTTGCTAGCATTGAAACTTTCATTAATTTTCCCCTTATTTGATATAGGTGTACTTCAAGAGAAAAACTATGCGCTAAATGTGAACTAACCACTCCCGAAGGGGAAACGTTGCTCAACCATTAGGTGAACAACAGGTAATGGCTAACCGAAGCGGCCGGTGACGTAATTTTCGGTTCGCTGATCCTGTGGCTGCGAGAAGATATCGCTCGTGCGGGCAACTTCGATCATCTCGCCTGGGCCGCCATCAGATAAAAAGAAGGCGGTGTAATCAGATACACGAGCTGCCTGTTGCATATTATGGGTAACAATAATGATCGTCATCGAATCAGATAACTCGCGGATTGTCTCTTCGATGCGCAGGGTTGATCCCGGATCTAGCGCCGAACATGGTTCATCCATCAGAAGCACCTGAGGGCTCACTGCTAACGCGCGAGCGATGCAGAGGCGCTGTTGTTGCCCGCCTGAGAGTGATCCGCCGTGGGCATCAAGTCGATCTTTAACTTCATTCCAAAGCCCGGCGCGAATCAGACAAGATTCAAGCAATTCATCTTTATTCGCGATTTTAAGCTGCGCTAGCTTCAAACCTGAAAGCACATTTTCGCCAATAGTCATAGATGGAAATGGGTTCGGCTTCTGGAAAACCATGCCGATTTGCAGACGAATCTTTGTAACATCCACTCCGGGTGCATAGACATCTTTTCCATCCAATAAAACTTGTCCCGCCATTGCTGCGCCTGGAATAAATTCGTGCATGCGGTTCATAGTTCTAATAAATGTTGACTTACCGCAGCCAGATGGGCCGATAAGTGCAGTAACGGAACCGGCCGAGAATTCAAGATTGATGTCAGCTAAGACGTGATTCTTACCGAACCAGGCATGAATTCCGCGCGCTTCTAGCCCAGTGCCGGAAGCAGTACTTGCCTGGGTCCGCTCAGCTCTTGCTTTCGCAACGCTGGCCAATGAGCTCGGTTGGGTTGATGACATTGCTTTCTCGCTTTCAGGAGTTTGTATCACTTTGACATCTTTCTATTGGATAGTGCACGTGCGGCGATAAAGAGGATAAGAACAAGAATCATGAGGACTAGTAGTCCCGCCCAGGCTCTGGTGAGCGCATCGGAGGAACCGGAATTAAATCCTTTCCAAATGTAATAAGGCAGAGACCCGACTGATCCACTAAATGGATTCGGATTTACTTTATCCCCACCACCGGTGAGTAGAAGCAGCGGAGCAGTTTCACCTGCGATACGCGCGATACCTAAAATTATCGCTGTCATTAGCCCGCTACGCGCAGCTGGAATAACGATCATTGCAACTGTGCGCCACTGCGTTCCTCCAAGTGCGGTCCCTGCTTCACGCAAATCATTTGGAATTAATAACAAAACTTCTTCTGATGTCCGGGCAATTGTCGGAATCATCAAAATTGTAAGCGCTAGCGCCCCCATAAGAGCCGAGTAACCCTTGGTTATTGGATAAAGGACAGCGGAGAGAATAAATAATCCTGCGACAATTGAAGGAACTCCCGACATCGCTTGCACCAAGAAACGTATTGGCCCGGCGAATTTTCCTTTAACTTCTGTCAAGTACAGCGCGGTAAGAATTCCGATCGGAACACTCATTATTAGGGCCAGCACCACCATGGTAAGAGTTCCAGTGATCGCATGGAGAACACCACCACTTGCAATTGGGTCTGTGGCCGCAGCCATGGACATGTCATTACTCAAAATTCCGGGGTGTAATCCGGGTGCACCGTTTTTAACTACCGTAAACAAAATGCTTGCAATTGGAATTACCGTAGCTATAGCACCTAGCGACACCAAAGTGCTAACAAAAGAATCTTTTGCCGCTTGTGGGCCGCGAATAATAAAAGAGTGGGTTGAGGTAATTACTGCGTAGGCAACAAAGAAGATAAATGCGTAAGCTAACTTTCCCTTCATTTCAGTTGCTGCAACAAAGAAGTATGAAAAAAGAATCGCAGCGAGGAAAAAAGTGAGTCCAAGAATTCGATCTTGAGGGCTCTTCGCCCAAGGCTTCGTTGGGACCGCAGCAGTGCTCATTTTCCTGACTTTCCAGTTGACTTTACGATTACATCTGCGATCGCATTTACGGCAAGGGTTAATAAGAATAAAACTAACCCAGCTGCCATCAACGCTTTAATTTCGTAGTCACCAGCCTCACTAAATTTCAAAATAATTAGCGAAGCAACGTTTCCGCCGGCCCCCAGCAGTATGTGCCAATTTACTTGGAAGACAATGTTTAGTACTGTGAAAACAGCGACCGTTTCTCCCATGGCGCGACCAAGACCAAGCATTGCTCCACCAACTACGCCACTTCGACCGTGTGGAATTACTACCGCCTTGATCATCGCCCAGCGAGTCGCGCCAAGTGCGAATGCTGCTTGAATTCGGTCCAGCGGCGCTTGCGCAAAAATTTCCCGTGAAACTGAGGTGATGATTGGAATAATCATGATTGCCAATACGACTCCTGCGACGAAAGGTGAGCGGGTGAAGAAGAAAGGATTCACCTCAAATAATGGAATCCAACCTAAGTACTTGTTTATTAACCTTGCCCAGTACTCAACACTCGGCATCAATACCAAGAAGCCCCAGATACCGAAGAGAATCGATGGGAAAGCAGCCATCATGTCGATTACCGCCACGAGAATTTTCTTCAGCCATTGAGGGGCATAAAAGTTTAAGAACAGCGCCGAAAGTACTGAGATCGGCACAGCAATTACTACTGCGATCATTGCACAAAGAATTGTGCCTACCAACATAGCCGATAGACCAAAATTGCTCTCGACAATACTGCCTGATTCATCAATTGTAACTGACCAATCAGCCTGGGTTATGAATCCCAAACCTTCTTCCCTGAATACTTCAAATCCGCGGTATGCCAGGAAAATAGCAATCAAACCCAGAATAAATAGCGATGAAAGTCCTCCGGTTGTGACAATTCCGCGAAAAACTCTATCTGAGCGACGTGGCTCTGTAGATATTTTGCGTGGACTGGGAATTAACGTGGTCATATTAAGCAAATTTTCCAGTTACTAAGAAAATCACACGTCGCGCAACTGAAACAGCGTGGTCTGCATATCGCTCGTAGTAACGGCCCAGCAATGTTAAATCAATTGCTGTTTCAACACCGTGTTCCCACGTTGGCGCAATAAGGGTCGAGATTAATTGGCGGTGAAGTAAATCCATCTCATCATCATCTTTTTCTAGCTGTGCAGCCAGGGCGGTGTCGCGGGTGGAAATAACCACACCAGTTTTTGCGGCTATCTTCTCCGCGGTAACTCCCATAGATTCGATCAAACTCATTAACTGATCTGGCACAGCAGATGCCGGGTGGCGCAACCTCACAACTTTTGCTACGTGATCTGCTAAATCGCCCATTCGCTCAAGGTCTGCCGACATACGAAGCGCAGTTACAAGTGCGCGAAGATCTGATGCAACCGGTTGCTGTCTAGCAATAATGTCGATGATGCGTGCATCCAAATCGTGTTGCACAGTATCAATTTTTTCATCGTATGAAATTACTTCTTCAGCGAGAGAGAGATTCTTGCTCATCAAAGCGCGCGTAGCTTTCGCCATTGAATCGGAGACCATCACGCTTAATTCAAAGAGGGTCTGTGAAACGCTATCGAGTTCGTCCTGGAATACGGATCTGATTAAAGGCATGCCTGGACGCTAGGTGGCGCGGATTAACGGAGTCCCACGGTTAGGTGAACGGAAGGTGAACTGGGCCTATGTGGCTATAGAGTTTGGGTATGTGGCGCCGCGCTAGGGCAGATGAGGTCAAAAGCCAGCGTGATCTACCCCAATTGCTGGTCAGCGCTCTCAATCAACTCGATGGTGCGACCCTAGTAATCGCCCCCGGGGAAGTAGCAATTTTCACCAATCCAGAAGCTGAACAACTAGGCATTCTGCGCGATGGTCGGATACAGAGTGAAGAACTGTTGGCATCAATAAGAGTTGTCCGCAGAACAAATGTTAAGCAAACCGGGACAATTGAAATCGCGCGTGGCCCAATCGGAGAAGGCAAGCGCGAAATTACCGTAACCATAATTCCGCTGAAAGAGAATGAGTTAGTTTTAGTTTTGCTTCGCGATGAGAGTGAAGCCCAACGAGTACACGATGTCCGTCGAGATTTTGTTGCCAATATTTCTCACGAGTTGAAAACCCCAATTGGCGCACTGTCCTTGCTAAGTGAAGCGGTGTTGGGAGCGAAAGATGATTCGGAAGCGGTTTCAAAATTTGCGGCTCGAATGCAAATTGAAGCCAAGCGCCTCACCGATCTTGTGCAAGAAATTATTCAATTATCTCGAGTCCAAGACTCAGATCCCCTTAAACAACCACTATTGCTTTCTGCATCAGACATCATCAGGGAAGCTCTTGATCAGTGCCGCACTACAGCCGACTCACGCCAAATCACTTTAACTTTTCAAGAATCTGAAGATGCGCTGATTCTTGGCGATCGCGATCAATTGACAATGGCAATTCATAATTTAATTGAAAATGCTATTAACTACTCACCTATTGATACAAAGGTCGCAGTCAGTGCATCAGTTGAAAATGAGATCATTACGATTTCAGTCGCTGACCAAGGTATCGGCATTCCGGAAGCAGAAGTTGAACGAATTTTTGAGCGCTTCTATCGCGTTGATCCTGCAAGGTCACGTGAAACTGGTGGTACAGGGCTAGGTCTTTCCATTGTTAAACACATCATCACCAAACACGGTGGAGAAATTTCAGTATGGAGCGCAGAAAACGTTGGCAGTACTTTCACTATTCGCCTTCCAATCCAATCGCAAAACGAGGATGAGAAATGACAAAAGTACTAATCGTCGAAGATGAGATTTCATTTTCAGATGCCTTGGCTTATCTCTTAAAGAAAGAGAGTTACGAGGTTGAGGTTGCAGTCAACGGTAAGCAAGCGATCGACTTATTTAACTCATTCGCACCTGATCTGATTCTCCTTGATCTAATGATCCCTGAAGTATCTGGCACTGAGGTTTGCCGAATCATCCGCTCAACTTCACAAGTACCGATCATTATGTTGACGGCGAAAGATTCTGAGATCGATAAGGTCGTAGGACTTGAACTCGGTGCTGATGATTATGTAACGAAGCCTTATTCATCGCGCGAGCTTCTTGCGCGCATTAAAGCGGTAATGAGGCGTAACTCTGGTGAATCTCAAATGGCAGAAGATGGCCCGGAACTGGTGGTCGGTCCAATCCGAATGGATCTTGATAAGCATCAAGTGACCGTTAATTCAATAGCTGTGGCATTTCCGCTGAAAGAGTTCGAGCTACTGGAATACCTAATGCGTAACAGCGGGCGTGTTTTAACTCGGAGCCAATTAATCGATCGCGTTTGGGGCAATGATTACTACGGCGATACCAAGACTTTAGATGTACACATTAAAAGACTTCGCGCCAAGATTGAAGCCGATCCTGCTAATCCCGCGATCATTCACACAATTCGCGGGCTCGGGTACAAGCTAGAGATTTAACCAATTACTCCAGTTGAAAGCGCTATCAACATTAAAGTACCCAAAGCAATTCGATAGTAGATAAATGGAGCAAAGCTCTTGGTTGTTACATACTTAAGAATCCAAGCGATCACTGCGTAACCAATAAGAAATGCAATCACGGTTGCGACTAAAGTTTCCGGAAGAGTAAAGGCCTGTTCCGCCGAATCAGATCCAATCGCACCGCTTAACTCGTAAACCCCGCTACCGAAGACAGCTGGCAACGCCAGCAGAAATGAGTAACGCAGTGCCGCTTCTCGGCTATAGCCAAGGAAGCGACCCATTGCGATAGTTGCTCCAGATCTTGATACACCCGGAACAAGTGCCAGGGCTTGGGCTAAGCCATAAAGAATTCCGTGGATCGGAGTTAATTGCGTTAGATCTCTTTCGCTCTTGCCGTACTTATCTGCAATTCCAAGAATTACACCGAAAATGATCATTACTGAAGCGATCAGCCAAAGTGAACGGAAATCATTCCTAATTACATCTTGGCCAAGATATCCCATCACTGCGATCGGAAGCGTGCCAACAATGATTAACCAACCCATTCGAGCATCGCGCTTTTCTTCAATATCTAATTCGCGGCGAGTATTCTGATTGAGCCAAGCCTTGAGGATTCGAACAATATCTTTTCTAAAGTAGATCAGAACAGCAAGTTCGGTTCCGATCTGCGTGATTGCAGTAAAAGTTGCTCCTGGATCTTGATTGGTACCGAAGATTTCGCCCGCAAATCGAATATGTGCGCTAGATGAAATTGGCAGAAACTCGGTAAGGCCCTGCAGAATGCCTAGAAAAATCGCTTCAAACACGCATTTCCTTTCCAAGCAGAATCCTTTGTAGTGTGGAAAGAATAGCGAATACAATAATTAAATGCTGGTACGCACCAATGTCTGCTTCGGATTTAAGAAAATAGTCATCATATGAGCGCATCACAGGTCATCTCTGATCTCAAATCCCAAGCAAGCACCCGACATGCTTTTGAGCAGCAAAGGTTCTATAAAACAGCGCCGGGTGAGTACGGTGAAGGTGATGTGTTTCTTGGAATTTCAGTGCCAAAGGTAAGAAAGGTTGCCGGCCAATGCAGCAATTTAACATTTAATGAAATTGAGAAGCTATCCAAATCCGACTTTCACGAGGTTAGGCTCTGCGCGTTAATCATTCTCTGCAATCAATTTAAGAAGAGTAAAGAGCCAAGTCAGAAGAAATCTATTTTTGATTTCTACATGAAGCAAGTTCTTAGTGGTCGGGTAAATAACTGGGATTTAGTAGATGTATCCGCCCCTACGATCGGGCAGTATTTAGCCGAGACCAAGAATCCCATGCCGGTTCTTAGGAAACTTTCCAAAAGTAAAGATCTCTGGGAGCGCAGAACTGGGATGATCTTTACCTTTGCTTTCCTGCGTGCAGGTGAACTAAATCCAACTTATGAGATTTCCGAAAGACTGTTGAATGATGACCACGATTTGATTCATAAAGCCGTCGGCTGGATGCTGCGTGAAATGGGTAAGCGTGATCCTGCCTTATTGCGATCTTTCTTGACGGATCATTCAAAGGTGATGCCCCGAACGATGTTGCGCTATTCCATTGAAAAGTTTTCAGAACGCGAGCGAAAGATGTGGCTATTACAAAGTAAATGACCTGCTGCGCGCTTAGACTCGCTTCATTATGAGTTTGGAATTAGCGCTGCTTCTCGCCTTTATTGGTTTTCTGATCGGCCTTTCCAAGACCTCAATTGGTGGGATTGGCATGATTAACGCCGCGCTATTGGCGACAGTGTTGCCGGCGAAGGAGTCAACCGGAGTATTGCTTGTTTTGCTGATCACAGGAGATTTATTCGCAATAGGTACATATAAAAAGCACGTCGAATGGCGCGTCCTTCAAAAGTTGATTTGGCCAGTAATCGCTGGAGTCTTGGTGGGGGTTTACTTCCTCGCCAGCAGCAGCGATCAATCACTCAAGAGAACAATTGGGTGGATTGTTTTAATCCTGGTAATCCTTTATCCAATTAATCAAAGGCTGCAGAAGAATGATTTTGATATAAGTTTGAAATACCCAAAACCCTTACGCATTATCTTGGGTTCAACAGCTGGTTTTATGAGCATGGTTGCTAATTCTGGTGGCCCACCAATGAGCATCTACTTGTTGATGAGAAGAAATACGGTGATGAATTTCCTCGGCAACACTGCTTGGTTCTTCTTTGCCGTTAATGTTTTTAAGTTGCCCTTTACTCTCGGGCTGGGAATTCTGGAATTTAACTCGCTCCAGTACATACTGCCAGCGCTGCCAGCAGTTCCGATTGGAGCGCTTGTCGGGCGCAAGATTGTTTCAAAGATTGACTTGGAACTTTTCCAGAAAATAACTTTATTTGCAGCCGCAGCGGCTGGATTGAACTTGATTTTGCGCTAAACCGAACTCTGAATGTGGGGCGTCTGACAGGTGGGACGGTTTACTAACGATCGCCCACTGAATAGGCTTACGACAAATCAGCGCCCTTAGCGGAGGAAAAAATGTCTAAGTCACCATTTCTGTTTATGAAAGAGAATTCACAAACTGTACTTTGGAATGACTCGGCTGATCCAAAAGAGTTGAAAGAAGCGCTGACCTGGGGCATCGTCGGTGCGACCTGTAATCCAATTATTGCCTTAAGCGCAATCAAGGCAGATAAAGAGTATTGGGTTGGGCGAATCAAGGAATATGCCAAGAACCATCCGACCGCGACAGATGATCAAATTGGCTGGGCCATGGTTAAAGAGCTCTCAGTTAGCGCAGCCAAGATTCTTGAACCTGAATTTGATAAGTACAACGGCCGCAATGGGCGGCTTTCCATTCAAACTGATCCACGAAATTTTCGCGATGCGAGAGCGCTAGCTGATCAAGCTTTTGAATTCTCTCAACTTGCTAAAAATATAATTGTAAAAATTCCTGTTACATCAGAAGCAATCAGTGCATTTGAAGAGGCGACTTACCGCGGAGTTAGTTTGAACGCCACGGTCTCTTTCTCGGTCGCACAAGTGATCGCTGTAGCTGAAGCAATTGAGTGCGGATTAAAACGTCGTGAAGCAGAAGGTTTAGATATCTCGCAGATGGGTCCGGTCTGCACAATTATGCTCGGGCGCGTTGATGACTGGGTAAAGGTCTCCGTTGAAAAATCCGGCACTTTAATAGATCCGGGCGTTATGGAATGGGCTGGCGTTGCAGTCTTCAAACATGCCCACCAGGTTTATAAGCAGCGTGGTTATCGCACTCGTTTATTGTGTGCAGCTTTTAGAAACCATATGCATTGGAGTCAGATCATCGGTGGAGAT
>CANHRF010000005.1 GCA_947463335.1 Actinomycetota bacterium | reverse complement strand
TTCTATCTCGCTGCGATAAGCGCTCTCCGGTAACCCTGGGCCACCATCTTCAATCACCAAAGTGACTTTTTTACCTTTGGCTTTAAGCGAAATAGCAACCGGTGCATCTGCGGGAGTATGTCTGACAATATTCGATAAACAATTTTGGACTAGTCGATTAAGGTGCTCGCGTGATCCTTTAATTTCACAATTGTTCTCCAACGAAACTTCTATCTTTCGTTCATTATTGAAGAGCTGAAAATCGTTGATATGCGCCTGAATCAAATCGTTCAACTCTATTTCGTCAAAGGTAGTCGGGCGGCTCTCTCCGAGTTCGGCAAGCAGCAGAAGATCGTGTATCAAATTCTCCATTCGCTCAATCTCAGTATTTACTCGTGAAAAAGCGCGCGCTCTATCGACTATATCTCCCATCTGCCCCTTGCTCAGCATCTCGCTATATCCCTTGATTACAGTCAATGGTGTTCGCAGCTCGTGTGAGGCATCAGCTAAGAACCTCTGCATTCTCTCTAGCGCATTGGCATCCAAACCACGATTGTGGCGGCGCAGCAAGACGAGAGATATAAATATGGCCAGGGCGTTAGCTACGAGAGTAAAACCTGCAAGATTTCTTAAATTGGATTGAAAATTTAGATCGAGCTTATCTAGATCTGCCGCAACTACCAGATAGTCGCCTCCTGCAATTTCTACAGCTCTAGCGCGAAAGGGGTTATCTCCATCCACGGAGATAGGTGATGAAATAGCGCTCTTGACCACCTGCAGTGAGTTAATGCCTGGATAGATTAACTGAGATTCATTAATTACAGTCTCATCACCTTCTTTAGTGACAAGCGCCAGCGTCAAATCCAATCTCTGCTCGTCAATTGTAAAGATGGCGGCGCTAATTGCTTCTGCAGGATAAGCCTTAACCCGCTCCACTACTAGATTTATTGATTGATCTAATTCCTGGAGATCAGTGTTTTTTGCATCAATTGTTGCGAAGCCACCAATGACGCCAGATAATACAGTGGTCACGAAGATTGAGATTACGGCGTATTTACTTCGCGATCGCCGCATATTCACTTTGGTTCCTGAATTACGAAACCAACGCCACGAACCGTCTTAATCCCTTCAAATCCATCTTTATGTAACTTCTTTCGCAGGTATGAAATATAAGTGTCAGCAACGGTGCTTTCAGATTCAAAGGTAATTCCCCAGACTTCATCTAAAAGAAGGCTTTTACTTAACACTCGATTTTTATTTTCGATCAAGACTTGCAAGAGCCTAAATTCAGTCGGTGAGAGGTCGATTACTTCTTCATCAAACTTAACGGTATGGCTAGATTCGATTACAACAATTGGCCCACAGCGTAATTCTGCAGAACCTGTGGTTGAAATTTGTGATCGTCTCAGGATCGCTTTAACGCGCAATAAGAGTTCTTCGAGGCCAAATGGCTTAGTTACATAATCATCGGCACCCAGAGTTAAGCCGCGAGTCACATCGGCTCGATCTGCACGCGCACTCAACATTAACGCTGGAGTGTTATCTCCTAAAGAGCGCAACCTTTCCACGAGTTCAAAGCCATCCATTAATGGCATGTTTATATCGATTATCAGAAGATCAGGTTTTTTATTGCGGATAGCCGTCAAGGCTGCCATTCCATCGGGGGCGGTCACCGTCTCAAAGCCTGCGATGCGCAACGCATCTCCCAGTAGCTCGCGAACTCCTGCTTCGTCGTCAACTATAAGAATTAGTTCGGCCATGGCCGTAGCCTTGCATGCCTGCGCATAAATAGCCACGGAGTAAGACGACATTCACGGCTTGGAAGGCGTTTTCACCGAACTTTCACAAAGTCTTGGCTGATACTTATGCCAACGGAAATTGAGGTAGAAAATGCGAAATCGGCTGGTCGCCTTTGTAGTGATCGCGCTAATTTTTGCACCTTTCATATCCGTTTCGCCAGCTTCTGCTGATAGCAAATCTCCATCGCCCGCTAATCAAAGCGCTTCAGATTTAAGAGCAATATATAAAATCGCGCTAGAACAATTTCGTAAAGATTTTAAAGTCTATGAAGATAAGCGACGTGAGATAAATAAGACTTTCAAAGAGGCGATTGATAAAGCGTTGAGCGATGCACGTTCAACGAAACCAAATGGTCAAACTCAAAGTCAAAAACGACAAAATATGAACACCCGGCAGAACGCAGTAATCGCCGCAACGGTAGCGCGCGATGCGGCAATCGAGGCTTTGGGACTACCTCCCGTTGCCCCTACGCCACCTGCACGAATGCCAAGCCCCGCTAAGAGCAAGCAAGTAGAAAAAGTTCCAGCCTCTAAAAAATAGTAATTGTTATAAAAGCGATATAACTAACCGCCCAATTGCACCTCGTTTCATTTGGTACGTATCATTCTCTGCCCTATCGTCACGGTATGAGTTCAGATCAGCCATGGTGGGCCGAATCTGTCATTTATCAGATCTATCCTCGCTCTTTTTTTGATAGCAATGGTGATGGTGAAGGTGACCTTCCGGGTATCACTTCAAATCTAGAGCACGTCCAGTCTCTTGGCGCAGATGCGATCTGGCTTAGCCCTTTCTACACATCACCGAATAAAGATGGCGGTTACGACGTAGCCGATCCTCGGGGCGTTGATCCGCGATTCGGAAATTTAGATGATGCCAAGAAGATGTTTACGCGTGCGCACGAATTAGGTTTACGAGTTTTAGTAGATATCGTTCCTAATCACTTCTCGGATCAACATCCTTGGTTTCAAGATGCGATTAATTCAAAAACTGGCTCACCCGAGCGCAGTCGTTTCCATTTCTATGATGCTAAAGCCAATGGAACTCCACCAAACAATTGGATTTCCTTATTCGGTGGCCCGGCCTGGACCCAGATAAAAACAGCGGATGGGTCCAGTCAGTACTACCTCCATCTCTTCGACCCATCTCAGCCGGATCTAAATTGGGAGAACGAAGATGTGGCTAATGACTTTGAGAAAACACTCCGCTTCTGGCTAGATCTCGGCGTAGATGGTTTTCGAATTGATGTCGCGCACGGTCTGGCTAAAGAGAATCTGCTCGTTGACCATCCCGACCCCCAAGGTTTAAATGAAGCGCTCCGCTTAGATAGTGAAATTTCATCTGAGAAACGCGGTGAACTGCTTTCTACTGTTCCATTTTTCGACCGAGATGGTGTGCACGAGATTTATCGAAAATGGCGAGAGATATTCGATTCCTATAATCGCGATGTAATGGCTGTCGCTGAAGCTTGGGTTCATCCACCTGCACGGGCTACTCGTTATGTGCGGAGCGATGAACTGCATCAGGTATTCAACTTCGACTTACTGGTCGCTCCTTTCGATGGGGAATTTCTCTTTAATTGTATAAATAACACCTTAGAAATGTTGCGACAAGTTGATGCGCCAGCAACTTGGGCGCTGAGCAATCACGACACCCCACGGGTTGCATCTCGTCACGGTGCTAAAGCATCACGCGCATTAGCTTTATTTGTGATGGCGTTACCTGGATCTTGCTACATATATAACGGACAAGAGCTGGGACTTCCAGATGCGCAGCTTAGAGATGAAGATCGTCAGGATCCTTCTTTCTTTAGAAGTAAAGGGTTGACGCTCGGTCGCGATGGTGGGCGCGTTCCAATGCCTTGGAATGGTGATCAAGCTCCATTTGGTTTTTCTTCTGCGCTTCCCTGGTTACCGATGCCGCAAGAGTGGAAAGAGTTAACGGTTGCTTCTCAAGATAAAGATCTGGCAAGTACCTTAAACCTCTACCGCTCAGCTCTAAAAATTCGTCGCAGTAAATTAGTTGGCACCGGAGATATTGAATGGGTTGACCGCGGTCAGGATGGTTTAATCTCATTCGCGCGTGGTGAGTTTGCCATCTACTTGAATACTTCTACTGAATTGGCAAAAATTCCAAGTGCAGGAACGTTAACTTTGGGATCTGTTGAAGAAGTTACTTTGGATAACGGAGTATTGATCTTGCCGCCAGCAACTGCGGCGTGGGTGGTTATTCGTTAAATTTAGAGGGGAAGCGCTACAACGAGCAAGGTTAACGCTGCTGCGTAAAGCGCACTTTTCCCAAGAATACCTAAAGCGGTTTTACGATCTGCTGCACGATCTGCTGGATCAGAAACACGAGATAGCTCACCCATCTTGCCAAAATTAAATGTTCCTGCGAAGCCATAAGCTAAACAGAACTTCTTACGCGACTGTACCCAGCCGATAGACATAACAAGAAGTGGAATAAAGATAGCGATTCGCGCTTCTCGTGAAGCGCCTGTGCTTATAAAAGATACAAGCGCAGATACCGATAGAAATAAACCAAGAGCCGCAACCATTCGCCGGCGGCTAATTTCTCCTTCGCCTAAATTGCAACTCCCTGGGATATAACCCTGTTGTGACAATTAAGCATCCTCTAATTCATCTTCATCTTCATCGATCCACGCATCTGCGGGAGCGTCCTCTTGGCGCTGCGCCCAGGAGAGAAAACTGCCGACCGCTTGAAATGCCACAGCAAGCAGCGCAAAGACTGCAAGGAGGCGGCGGAAGATCTTCATAGGATAAAAATACCGCTTATTAGAAAACTTTTCACTATTTGCCAGCGAGCAACGCCGCTTCGATATCTAGCCATAGGTCTTCAACATCTTCACACCCAACGGAGAGGCGAATTAGAGTTTCAGGAACGCTTGCGCTCTCGATCGGCCAACGGCGGCGGCGTTCCCAAAGAGATTCAACACCACCCAGGCTTGTTGCATAAGTGACTACTTTTGAAGATTCGCATACTTTATCTGCAGCCGCGGCGCTGCCAGCGTACTCAAATGAGACGATTGCGCCGAAGCCCTTCATAAATGCTTTTGCCTTGAGGTGCTGAGAATCAGTCGGTAGTCCCGGATATCGAACGCGAGTAACGAGTGGGTGTTGACTCAAGCGCTTTGCAAGCTCCATTGCATTCTCGCTAGCACGCTGAAAACGCAACGGAAATGTTCGAATTCCACGCAGAGCAAGCCAGGCTTCAAGCGGACCAGGAATCGATCCATTAAATTTACGGGCATCTTCTAGCGCTTTAAATTGAATTGGATCATTAGTTGATAGTGAACCAAGGACGACATCGCTATGTCCTGCTAGATACTTGGTAACTGAGTTCATAACAATATCAGCACCCATTTCCAGCGGTTTTTGAAGTAGCGCGGTGGCAAAGGTGTTATCTACTGCAACTAAAATATTACGTGCCTTGGCATGCTTTATCAGAGTTGGTAAATCTGCAACATCAAGTGATGGATTTGTTGGTGATTCGATCCACAATAAATCAGCGCCCTCAAGCGCAGCTAAGACCGCATCGGTATCTGCAATTGCGACAAAGTTAACGCTTACTTTCTTAGCCGCAGATAGATTTCCCAACAGGGTCATTACCCCGGAATAACCTTGATCTGAAGCAACAACTTTTGCACCAACTGGTAGCGTAGAAAAGACTGCGCTAATAGCCGCCATTCCGGATGAGTAAGAAAGAGTCTTGCCACCTTCTAGCGCAGCGATCGCAACTTCAAGCGCTGTCCAAGTTTCATTTCCATATCGCCCATAGCCGATTGCGCCACCTGCAACAAAAGTTGAGTTAAGTGAAATTGGTTGATTTAAAGCGCTATCGGCGCCAACTTCGGGACGACCAGCAGTAATAGCAATCGTCTCGGGGCGATGTTGTGATTCTTTGGAAGCCATGTCCTAAGCCTAATCGCTTGCGAGTACTGCCATAGCCGCATTATGGCCAGCGATGCCGCTTACTCCTCCGCCGCGGCGAGCACCCGCTCCGGCTAAGTAGATATGTGGGTCAGCAGTTTCAGATCCCCAGATGAGATCAGCCCCAGAAGAATCAATAAATGGAAAATCTAGATCGCGGTGAAAAATATTGCCGCGCGGTAGACCAATCTCATTTTCAAGATCTAGCGGTGACTTCGCTTCAATTGCAAGAGAGCCATCTTGGCATACCGCTAACACTGATTCGATTGGGTCAAGTAGGTATTGATTTAAGCTCTCCAGCGCTGCTTGCTTTGCAGCTGCCTTCACCGATTCTGGCGATTGATCAAATAAAGAAGCTGGGGTGTGTAAACCGAAGAGGGTTAGCGTCTGATAACCCCTATCGCGCAATTCTGGCGAGAGAATACTTGGATCTGTCAAAGTATGGCAGTACATCTCTAGCGGCAAATCAGTTGGAATCTTTCCAGATTTAGCGATGTTATATGCCAATTCCAATTGAGAGTAACTCTCATTTACGTGGAAGGTTCCGGCAAAAGCCAACTTTGGATCGATCCCTGATTTGAGTCTAGGTAAACGAGATAGCAACATATTTATCTTCATTTGCGAACCTTCAAGAGATTGCGGTTTTTTTCCTCCGCGAAGCTTTGCCAAAGTTTGTGGCGCTGCGGCGAATAACAAATCTTTAGCTGTAAAAATCTGGCCCGAGAAAGTCTTTACTGAGACACCGTTGATATCGCTATCAATCTTGGAAACACGTGCATCGACCAATATTTCAACTCCAAGTGCAAGCGCTACTCGTTTCAACTCGGTTACCAAGGCTCCCATTCCGCCTTGCGGAACTCGCCATTGCCCAGTTCCGTTTCCTATTAAGTGATAGAGAAAGCAGCGATTTGCTTGTAAGTCATCTGCAGAAACAAAGGTGCCGATCAATCCATCTGTTAGAACGACTCCCCTGACCAAGTCATCGCTAAATCGATCGCGAATGACTTCTCCGATTGGTCGCTCCATTAGATAGCTCCAACTCTGTGGAAGGCCAATCTCTTCCTTAAGACTCTGAGCGCTCTTTAGAGGCTGCAACATCGACGGGGCAATTCTCTTTGCCACTTCTGCAATTTCATTGTAAAAATCTTGCCAAGCCAGACCTTCTGCAGGTGACCCGGTTAACTCTTGAAAGCTTTGCGCCGTCCGTTCATCCCAATTCTGCGAGATAAGAAGTCCGCCATCTCTTCCTTCACTCTTATCTGAATACGGTGTGTATGAAGCAATAGAACGTTCCAAGGTTTTGAAATTAACTCCAAGGTCGGCAACTATCTGATCCGGTAAGAGTGAGACTAGGTACGAATACCGAGATAAACGGGCATCGAATTCCGGGAAAGGGCGAACACTTGTTGTGGCTCCCCCAAGTTCGTTCTCTGCTTCCAGAAGCACCACTTTTTTGCCGGCGCGAGCCAGATACGAGGCGGCGACTAATCCGTTGTGTCCGCCACCAACAACAATCGCATCGTACTTTCTATCTAGAGTCATAGCGAAAGTCTCTGGCTAGAGAGCTCCTGCGATACGTTCGATCGCTTCCGTGACTATTGCCGGACTAGTCGCAAAGTTAAATCGCACATGGTTTCTACCAAGTTCGCCATAAATATGTCCAGAGTTGAATGCAACTTTGGCACGTTCGATTAGCGCCAGACCAGGATCTACTCCCAGATTTAACTTGCTCATATCTAGCCACGCTAAATAAGAGGCATGTGGCAGGTGATATCCAATCGATGGAATTCGCGAAGCAATTAAATTTGCAATCAAATTTCTATTTTGATCCAGTATCTCAATAGCCTCATCGAGCCAATTGTCACATTTCTCGAAAGCTGCGACAGTTGCAAAAGCGCCTAAGAGCGACGCTCGGTAGTGAAGCGCTGGCGGCAACTCATTTAACTTTTCGTGCATTTTTTCACTTTGCGAAACGATGATTGCACATTTGAGGCCTGCAATATTCCAACCTTTGCTGGATGCTGTGACAGTTACACCAACTTTGGCAGCTTCATCGCCTAGCGATAGAAATGGAATAAATGGGGTCTCTTTAAAGGTTAGCGGCGCATGAATTTCATCAGAAATTACCACCACGTTATATTCTTTCGCTAAAGCAATTATTCGTTCTAATTTCTCACGCGTGTAAACCTTACCCAGTGGGTTGTGTGGACTGCAAAGTAAGTGAACAGATACACCACTCTTATACGCGGCTTCTATCCCATCCCAATCGTGGCTCCAGCCAGTACCGTCGGCTGCGTCAGCATCAACTTTAAATGGGACATCGATCATCTCTACTTCGGTTTCACGCATCCAGGTATAAAAGTTTTGATAAACCGGAGAGCTAAATAAAACTTTATCGCCTGGATTGGTAAAAATTCTAAGGAGTTCTACAACAGCTACACCGACATCGGTTGCAACTCGCACATAACCTGGATTGACGCTCCAATCCCAACGTCGCTTAGCAAAACCTGAGAAAGCGATACCCATCTCCGGAATTGGGCCGAGATATCCAAGATCAGAGTTGTTAACCATTTCGGAAAGAACCTGGCGAATGGGTTCGGCTACCGGAAAATCCATCTCCGCAACTGGCAAAGGCAAAATCTCATGCGGAAAAGCGCGCCATTTTTCACTGCGATGTGTTTGTAGTTCGGCGAGAGATGGAATCTTGATCTGGCTCTCTCTCATAAGCGCGAGTATGCCAGTTATGCCTCGTTTGGCGAAAGACGGCGCGTTGAGTCACGAACAACTAACGTCGTAGGCAGAACCAGTGATTTAGGCGTAGTGCTGGGTTTACGCAGCCTCTCCATAATTGACCACGCCGCCATTTCGCCCATCAACTGCGCGGGTTGTTCAATTGTTGTGAGATCTGAATACTCTGACATCTCATGTCCATCAAATCCAATAATGGAAATGTCATCTGGAACCTTTAACCCGTGTCGCCGCACCGCCTGCATCGCGCCAAAGGCCATCTCATCTGACTCGCAGAAAATTGCAGTAGGTCGATTTGGACGGGCTAACAAATCATCCATTGCACGTGAAGCGGTATTAATGGTGAAGTCACCATGAACCTCGCGAGATGGGACCCACTCTAAACCGTTCTCAGCAAGCACCTGCATAAAACCTTTTCGGCGATCTTGTGGAACGCTGAAATTAAATGGGTCATCAGGACGACCAGACATTAAACCAATTTTCTTATGTCCTTGATTGACAAGGTGCTGAGTCGCAGTGCGTGCCGCTGCCACATCATCAATGGCAACACTTGAGCAACCGTCGTGGTGCATTCCGACGAGAGATACAGGAATACCCAGATTTAGCATTGAATCAAACTCTTCTTCAGTTGGTGGCAAACTGATAACTATTAGAGCATCGACTCGACCTTTTAAGTGGTGGTGCTGAAAAAGTCTTTCGCGACCCTTCATCTGGCTAAAGTTGTAGAGCAATAGATCAAAACCGGCCTCGCGTAGCGCTTGTTCTGCGCCGCTGATTACTTGCGCGAAATACCAACGAGAAATGTATGGCGCGACAACGCCGATGCTATTTGTTCTTCCGATAGAACCTTTATTCTGAACCGGCGCAATTGGGTAATTTAGCTTTTCTGCAGCAGCCATAATCTTGGCGCGAGTTGCATCATTTACATGTTGGAAGCCGCGCAAAGCGCGCGAAACAGTTGCAGTTGAGACTCCCGCCTCTTCAGCAACTTCTTTGATTCCAGCCATCTAGCTTCTCTTCCCTAGTTATCGCTATCTATCTGACTACCTGGATTCTGCAAGAGACTGCAAAAACCTGCAAGCGACTGTAAAAGTACGCCATCCACCCTGTAAGTTGCAAGGCGAGATTACCTGCAGGCGAGAGATAGAGAAAAACTACTTGGGTTCTAAGATCATTGAAACTGAATTAATGCACCAACGTTGATCTGTTGGGACATCAAAGCCCTCGCCCTCAAAGACGTGGCCTAGATGCGAATCACAACTTCCACATCTAACTTCAGTTCGGATCCGAGGCGCTAGAGATCTATCTTCAATAAGCGTGACTGCATCGCTGGCGGTTGGTTGATAGAAGGATGGCCAGCCACAACCGGAGTGAAATTTGGTTTCGGAGCGGAAGAGTTCAGCGTTACAAGCCTTGCAGCGATAGATTCCGACAGTTTCGGAATCGGTGTATTCGCCGGTAAATGGTCGCTCGGTAGCACCGTTGCGCAGCACATCGTAAGAAAGAGGGTCAAGCTTCGCCCTGAGTTCTTCTTCGTTTACTTCGATCTTCTTACTCATTTGCCCGCCGACTCAGAAAGTGACTTTGGGAAAGCAACTCCGGTGCTGGAATGGCAATCGTAGCCATTGGGATTTTTAGCTAAATACTTTTGGTGATACTCCTCTGCCAAATAATATGTAACTCCGCTCGCATCCAATATCTCGGTAACAATCTTGTCGATTCCTGAGGCAGAAAGTGCACCCTGATATATCTCGCAAGAAGCGAGCGCCTGCTCCATCTGTTCGGCGGTAGTTGTATAAATGGAACTGCGGTATTGCGTCCCAATATCTCCACCTTGGGCATTTAGTGAGGTTGGATCATGCATTGTCCAAAACTCTTCTAAAAGTCTTTGATATGAAATCAAATTTGGGTCGAAATCAACTTGGACCATTTCAGCGTGCCCAGTGCGACCAGTGCAAACTTCTTCATAACTCGGATTTTGAGTGGTACCGCCCATATATCCGACGCTAGTGCTTGTAACTCCCGCTAAATTCCAAAAGCGGCGTTCGGCTCCCCAAAAGCAACCAGTTGCAAAGTAAGCAGTTGACGTTGTCATAGCGCGTATTCTTTCAGGAGTTGGCTATTTACGCTCGGTCAAGGATCAAAGATTAGATAGCCTTCTCCTATACCTGCGCCCCCGTAGCTCAGGGGATAGAGCACCGCCCTCCGGAGGCGGGTGCACAGGTTCGAATCCTGTCGGGGGCACGCGACGCAAATCACCCAATTCGAATGAAATCTAACCCGCTACATCCTTGTTTATCTCGTTGTTAACAGGGAGAATTACCTGCTTACGCACCTAGATGCATATATTTAAAATTTATCGCTTTTGCGCTATTAAGGAGTTCAGTCATGGATTGGCGACATCAATCAGCCTGCCGCGAAGAAGATCCTGAACTCTTCTTTCCAGTAGGAAATACTGGACCAGCCCTAACTCAAATCGAAGAGGCTAAAAAGGTTTGTAATCGTTGCATCGTTAAGGATGCCTGCCTCTCTTGGGCGCTAGAAAGCGGTCAGGATGCAGGTGTGTGGGGCGGACTTTCGGAGGATGAACGTCGTGCGCTTAAGCGTCGCGCCGCTCGTAATCGTGCCCGCATGATGGAACAAAATAACTCTAATTAATTTTTCTAAAGTTAACTCTGAACTTTAAATCTGAAATTTAAAGAGGAAAGTTTAATTGAGCTTCTGTACCACGATCAGTTCTCACTAAGTTGATTGAACCCTTCAACTCATTCTCAGTCAGGGTCCGTACAATCTGAAGTCCAAGATTTGCCGATTCCAAAATAGTAAAGCCATCTGGCAAGCCAACCCCATCATCGAAAATTACTATCTGCGCTTTCTCTTCAAAACGCTCGACCTCAATAGTTAAATTAGCGCCTGACTCAGCTAAGCCATGTTCAAGCGCGTTATGGATAAGTTCGGTCACGACTAGCGATAACGGCGTTGCGATACGTGGATCGAGTGAGCCGATCTCCCCTTTTCGAGCGATCGTTAACTCCCCCATTCTTGGGCTCAACTCCAGGGCGTGAGCGACGAGGCGATCTAGCACATCATCAAAAGCCACCGAAGCTTCGGCGCTGCTAGATAGAGTTTCGTGCACGAGTGCAATCGATGCGATACGCCGAACCGCTTCATTGAGCGCTGCGCTAGCAGCAGGATCTTCAATGCGACGCGACTGTAAACGAAGTAGTGCGGAGACAGTTTGCAAATTGTTCTTAACTCGATGATGAATCTCACGAATCGTTGCATCCTTGGTAACCAATTCTCTTTCACGGCGGCGCAATTCAGTCACGTTCTGCAATAGAACGATCGCCCCAATGCGATCTCCTCCAGCTAAAAGCGGTAGCGCCAGCAAATCAATTGTTCCGCCACCATTTTCAATCTCAACGCGTCTCAGAGATTTTCCAGTCAGACTTACTTCCACCGCTTCTTCATGTGCTTCGCGCTTGACTTGCGAAACCTTGCGAGCGACTTCGCCGAGCACGCTTCCTTCTAGCTCGCCAGCCCAGCCCATTCGGTTAAATGCAGATTTCGCATTCGGACTGGCATAGGTAATAACGCCACTTATATCTAACCTAATTAAGCCATCGCCCACTCGTACAGCCGAATCAAAGAGTTCACTGTGCTCGGTATAAGGGAAGGTGCCTTCTGCCACCATACGATAAACATTGTGTGCAACCTCGCGATAATTTAACTCAAGCCTGCTGGGTTGACGCATAAGTTCAGCGTTGCGATGGCGTGCGATTACAGCGATTACTTGTTCGCCATAAATTACTGGGATTGTTTCTTCCTTGATTAAAAGCTCGCCAAATTTCTCTGGTTGCGCATCTCTAATTATCTCCGCACCTGAAAGCGCTTGATCTATGCGCGGGCGCGAACCCCAAGTTATCTCATCACCAATAACATCCTGCGGAAAAACTGTGGCAGCGGTTGTTGGTCTGATATGCGCAACTGCAACGTACCCAGTAGGCCAACTTTTAAAATCTTTTCGAAGCGGAACCCATAAGATCAAATCAGCGAATGAGAGATCAGCGAGCAGTTGCCAATCAGCAGTTAACTCACGAATCCTTTTTTTCTGATCCGCATCCAAAGGACTGCGCTCACGCAGAAAACTATCTAATTGAGGCATCGCTTAACCATTTAGCCACTGCGGCAGCGCCGCGGATATCTCTTGAGTTGCAAACCAGGTCAACTCTTCGCCATCTGGAGATACCAAAAATGCGCATTGCACATCTTCCCAGCGACCATTTTCTAATAAGTTAACGAAATTCTCGCCGTGTTCTGCAACCTGTGAATCCGAAATCTCAAGTGTGAGGATAAATCCCGGATCTGCAGAATCGCTCCGCATTTCAAGGGCTTCGTCAGCGGCAAGCATAGAAAGAAGATATTCGCCCTGCTCTTCATCAAGATCGCTATTTGCCGTTAAGAATTTAATTGTCGGCGCATAAAGTGGCCCACACTCCATCAAACCTGTTTTATGGAAGGCGGAGATCTCCTCTGCAGTAACTGGAAGATATCCGCGCATAGCGCCTAGGGTATAAGAAATATGCCTTACTCCGTAATTTGCTGAGCGAGAGCCGCGATCGCCTTGCGAAGAGGCGCTTTGGCGTTTATCTCAGCCAGCGTCGTTCGCTCCAACCTCGCAATCGAGCAGTTCTTTACATCTTGTGGAAGGTAATGAATGCTCCTTGGAGTTAGCGGAGTTAAATCCAATGACCTTGATTCCTTCTTTTTTATCACTACATCAATAGGTTTGATAAAGACTGATATTCGAGCCGGGATTTTTACTTGCGAAAGTTCAAGAGAGAGTTTCTTAAGGCGTTTAATCTGCAGGTGATCTGAACCAGAACATATAAAGAGATCCTCAGCGAAGCGACCTGTCCAAATTTTCACCTGCGATGACCATCTGCGATCAGACAGATCGCTGGCCAAATTCTGCAAAGATCCTAAATCAATCACTATGTAATCAAAATAGCCTGCCGCTTCCAAGGCTCGCACGGAGAAATCTACAATATTCTTCTGAGTAACTTCAGAGACTGAGAAGTTATCCGAGAGATCGCGCCATTTATCTTCATCTGCAATTTTATGTAAATCCAAGAGAGTTGCGATGGCTGTAGCTTGAAAATTAGCATCTATCAGCAAAGTCTTCTTCTCAAACTGCGATAACTCATAGGCAAGATTTAGCGCTAGCGTGGTTGCACCAGTGTTATTGCCGGCTGATCCAACGGCAATGATCTTCGCCTTTATATTTGGCTTACTTTGCAGTAAAGGGGCCCGCGAAAGTGGCGATCGCATATTTGCTCGAATATAAGCCACAAGTTCCTCTGCGCTATTTGGACGACCGGCTAGGTTCTCGAAACCGCGGGGCGATTGAGCTCCATCGACAAATCCAATAAATGAGATCCCCTTGCGTGCGAGAGTTTCAATCTTTCCAACGTTAATTCCTGGAAGATCGACTGAGTAAATAACTAGACCAACTTCAGTACTTTCCTCGTTAAGAATTTTCTCTAACGTTGCAAAATCTAGCGGTCGCGCTACTACGTTCCAGCCGCTTTCAAAGAGGGCTTTAGAAACCATTCCCTCGAAATCTGCATCGGCAATCGCTGTGATGATGCTGGGCTGAATCACCTCATCCATTTGAGCGAACAACTACCAATCGCCCTGATGCGGTTGCCCTTAAAAGGTTAACGATCTCGCTCTTTCCAACAGATACGGTCATGGAAATATCACTGCCAAAGTTGCTCGCTTTGCGATTTATCGAGTTGAGAAATACTCCGGAGATTACTAATTCGGGGGTAGCCGCTTTCTCCATACCCATAACTTCGGGAACCCAGTAAATATCTATCGACTCGCCTAATTCAATATCTTCCGGAAGATCACTGCCCCGCATAGATAAAGGAACCTGGCCGGATTGCATTTCACTAGGGATATCGCTTATGGAGTTAATTGAAATCAACTCTCCTTCCTGGATTCTCCGCACGGCATAGGCACCCGAGATCAACACACCTTTAGATAGATATCTTCCACTTGCCTCACCTAGAGATACATCAATCTCGGAAAGGTCGTTCTCCGAAATTTGTGCCCCAGGAATTATTGAAACACGCGCCACCCAATAGGTTTCGCTCCGATTGCCCAGCGCGGTAAGCGCCATTGCAGAGATAACTGCAGCAGCAAATAGTGAGATTGCTACCACCAATCGAGTCTGTGCTGCTTTATCGCTCTTTTTCATAGTGGAGTACTAAATGACATCCCTACAACTTTTTCTATCTTCTTCCACACTCCTTCTTTCGAATGAGAAAAGCTCATCCTTTAGGTGGAAGAGATCGTGGAAAAGCACCTTCAGAGTGCCGCCATGGAGATTAAATCTAGAGAACAGCATCAAATTCACACCTTGGAATTAGTTTCAAGCAATCAAGATCCGGCGATGTGGAGCCATCCCCAACTAGATCTTTACTCGCTCTCTGAACTGGCCGCTAAGCGCCAAGTAGAAGAACTCCCTGAACAGCGCGCCAAGCTCTATTTAGTACCCAGTACTTTCGGCGAGGAGTTTGAACCAGGTTTTGAACCTGTGCCGACTTCGGCAGCTGAGTTACCAGATCTTCACACTTGGACGATGAAATTTGCAGTTAGCGTTATAGAAATCTGGGCCGGCCGTCGCCAACCCGCGCAGTTGATATCAAAATGTCATAGGCATACTTATATGGATCTACTAAAACAAGTTGGAAGTCAGAAAGAAATTGGCAGAATTCGCAGTATTCATCAATGTGAGCCTTTAGATGGAATCTGCGAATCCACGATTACGGTGCGTTTCGGTGAACGATTGCGCGCAATGGTGATTCGCTTTGAGGGCGTCGATCAGAGATGGCTTTGTACTGAGTTGCGATTAATCTAAGCGCCACCATGGCAACGCTTATATTTTTTACCCGATCCGCAAGGACAAGGACTATTTCGCGAAACTTCGCCCTTAGTAGAAACACCTGATTCATCGCTCGCGGTGTATTGCAGAGCGGTTACATCAGTTGATTTCTCGGTTATTCCAGCGGCTTTAATCTCTGATCCATCGCCTTCAACGCTCACCTGAACGTTAAAGACCAAACTGGCTAACTCTTCTTTAATTCCATCCATCATTGCCGCGAATAGTTCGTAACCTTCACGTTGGTACTCGACCAATGGATCGCGTTGGGCCATTGCGCGCAGTCCGATGCCTTCTTGCAGATAGTCCATCTCATATAGATGTTCTCTCCATTTGCGATCTAACACTGAAAGCAGAACCTTACGTTCAAGCTCGCGCATCACATCTGCACCAAGATCCGATTGACGTTTGTCGTAGGCGACTGTGGCATCTTCTAGAATCTGCGCTGTTAAGTACTCTGCATCAAGAGCTGAACTAGATCCCACTCTTGCAATGAGGTCTTCTGGAGTGAATGAGATCGGATAAACCAGTTTCAGGGCTTGCCATAAACGGTCAAGATCCCAATCTTCGCCAAATCCCTCAGCGGTCTCAGCGCTCACATACGCAACCAAAGTATCCGCGACAAATGTCTGAACCTGCGGTGAAATATCTTCACCTTCCAGAACTAAGCGTCGTTCACCATAAATGACTTCGCGTTGGCGATTCATTACATCGTCATACTTCAAAACGTTCTTACGAATCTCGAAGTTTTGTGCTTCTACTTGGGTCTGTGCTGAACGAATTGCGTTACTGACCATCTTTGACTCAATAGGTGCATCATCTGGCAAGCCTGCAGCAGAAAGGAATCGTTCAACGAGACCAGAGTTAAATCGACGCATCAAATCATCTTGTAGTGAGAGGTAGAAGCGAGATTCACCGGGATCGCCTTGGCGACCAGAACGGCCACGTAGCTGGTTATCAATTCGGCGTGATTCGTGGCGCTCGGTTCCAAGAACGTAAAGGCCACCTAGAGCTACAACTGCTTCGTGTCCACTTGCGACAGCAGCCTTCTGTTTTGCAATTTCCGCTGGCCAAGCAGCTTCGTACTCAGCTGCATTATCAACTGGTGATAGGCCGCGACGTTGTAGTTCGAAATCCGCCATAAATTCTGGGTTACCGCCGAGCATGATGTCGGTTCCGCGGCCTGCCATATTCGTTGCAACTGTCACTGCTCCGGCAACTCCGGCACGGGCGATGATTGCTGCTTCGCGCTCGTGATGCTTAGCATTTAATACTTCGTGCGGCACGCCTGACTTCTTTAATAACGCAGATAGCTCTTCAGATTTTTCTACAGAGACGGTACCGACAAGAACAGGTTGACCCTTGCGGTGGCGCTCCACAATGTCCTTAGTGACTGCCATAAATTTTCCAAGTTCAGATTTGTAAACCAGATCCGCCTGATCAATTCTCTGCATTGGACGATTGGTCGGAATAGGCACTACGCCTAACTTGTAAATTTGATGGAACTCAGATGCTTCCGTCATTGCAGTACCGGTCATACCTGAAATAGTCTCGTATAGGCGGAAATAATTTTGCAGAGTGATCGTGGCTAGGGTCTGATTTTCATCTTGAATATCAATTCGCTCTTTCGCTTCCAGCGCTTGGTGTAAGCCATCGCTGTAACGCCGCCCGGACAACATGCGGCCAGTGTGCTCATCAACAATGAGAAGCTCACCGTTCATTACTACATAATCCTTATCGCGCTTAAATAGCTCTTTAGCGCGGACTGAGTTATTTAGGTAGCCAATTAAAGTGGTGTTTGCAGCCTCGTATAGGTTTTCAATCTTCAGAAGTTCTTCAACCTTAGTAACGCCGTCTTCTAAAATTCCAACGGTTTTCTTCTTCTCATCTACTTCATAATGGGTATCGCGCTGTAATTTATCTGCGATATTTGCAAATTCTACGTACCACTTGGTTGGTTTATCTGCAGGTCCACTAATGATCAAAGGCGTACGGGCTTCGTCGATAAGAATCGAGTCAACTTCATCAACTACGGCGAAGAAGTGATCGCGCTGCACGCAATCTTCGAGTGACCAAGCCATATTGTCACGTAAGTAGTCGAAGCCAAATTCATTATTTGTTCCATAAGTAATGTCAGAGTTGTACGCAGCGCGGCGCTCTACTGGCGTCATGCTATTTACAATTACACCGACGGTTAATCCAAGGAAGCGATGGATACGACCCATCCATTCACTATCGCGTTCTGCCAAATAATCGTTTGTGGTGACTACGTGAACACCGCGGCCAGCAAGTGCGTTTAAGTAAGAAGGAAGCGTTGCAACTAAAGTCTTTCCTTCACCCGTGCGCATTTCGGCGATATTGCCGCGATGCATCGCAGCCCCACCCATAATCTGTACGTCGTAATGACGTTGGCCCAGTGTGCGCTTTGCCGCTTCGCGAACTACTGCGAAAGCTTCTGGGAGTAGGTCATCTAGGGATTCGCCGGATTGGAAGCGAGATTTAAACTCATCAGTCTTTCCACGTAAGGCATCATCACTTAATGTGGATATGGCAGGTTCAAATGAATTGACTTGATCCACAACTTTGCTGAGTTCGCGAAGAATCTTTCCTTCGCCAGCTCGCATAAGGCGATCAAAAATCTTTGTCATTTACCTGCCCTTTCGAAAATCAACCCCCTTATCGTAAGGGTTGGCGACGGCGCCCGTTACCGCGCCAAGTACCTCGAAACCTGCGGTGCGCAAGGCCCGTATCGCCTCAGCAAGGGTCGCCCCAGTGGTTACAAGATCATCAACAACAATTAGCTGCCTGGTATTCCCGAAATCCCCCACCTTTACCAAATTATTGGAGATAGAAAAAGCCCCTGCAATATTGCTCATTCGCTGCTGAGAGTTTAACTGAGATTGATCCCGTACTGCCCTTTGGTGTTGCAGCATTTCAAAGTAATCAAAAGATTCGCAAGTAGCCACAGAGCGAGTTATCTCTTTCATAAAGTCGCGCCCACGTTTTCTTGTCGCAGATCTACGAGAAGGAATCGCGACCAGTGCTCCTGCTCCATAACTCTTTGCAAAGTAACGCAATGAGTGGGCAATGGCATTTACTACCAATCCATCAGCGATTGCTTGGCTCGCTTCTTTTGCCCTCAATAGAACTGCTGATGCAACAGTGGAGTACTCAATAGCTGAAATAACTGGATAATTTTTCGATAACACATTTAAATTGCGATGATAAATGTGGGGATGCCAATTTTTGCGGCAAGTGGAACAGATTGATATACCAAGCTGTGAACAACCAATACATCTTGATGGAAAAATTAAATCTGCCAGATTTTTCATTGCGCTATTCTCTAGCGCAAGATAAACGATAAAAGTTTACTTAAATATTCTGGGGATAGTCCTGAGGTTGTGGGCGGATAGGTCTGCCGCCAATCTGCTCGCCAGCGATTCGGGGCAGCGTGAGAACAAAGTGCGCACCGTGTCCAGGAAGACCCCAAGCATCTAATTCACCATTGTGTAAACGCGCATCTTCCAGCGCAATAGAAAGTCCAAGTCCAGTGCCGCCACGTACTCGAGCGCGCGATGGATCTGCTCTCCAGAATCTATCGAAGATCCGAGATAGCGCTGAAGGTTCAATGCCGGTTCCATAATC
>CANHRF010000004.1 GCA_947463335.1 Actinomycetota bacterium | reverse complement strand
GTGGAGATATTTAAATCGCTATTTACTAAATCAATGTTTAGCGTTGTTTTGCTGGGTAAAGTCAGAAGCGCGTTTGAGGTTTGGGTTTCACCAAGAGCGCCTGCATATAGTTCTAACTTCGCCCCGCGCGAATCGCTCCTAATCTTTGTAGATTTCAGTAAGCTCCCAATGTTGATACGTAAAATCTGCGAATCTGTAGCAGTTTCAACTTTGGTTCCGGTGTAATAATAAGTAAGAATTGAAGTCGCTGACTCGCCACCGATAGCTTTAGCTCTCGCTCCAATCTGACTCATACCAACGCCGTGTCCATAACCACTGCCTGTGAAAGAGAAGCTAGCGGGCACCGCGGCAGCGCTATTTGCCAGAGGAATTAGCGTTAAGCCCAGGGTCGCTATCAGCAGCAGCGATATACGTTTAGCGGAAGCCATATTTAACGCAATACTTTTGTCGATGTAATGAATCCTGCACCCCAAGCAAAATGCATGGTCGGAATCACAGAGAGCAGCAAAGTAAATTCACGGATTGATTTCGCAATCAATATAGAAGAGAAGAGAATGAAAGCGCCATACACCGCTGCTGGCAGATAGAAAATAGGGTGGAGAAGTAATCCCAGCGCGAATGAAGCAACTGTTCCAATTAGCGCAAAGGGTGGGGCGAGATAACGAAAATTCACAGTGCCGGGATGGCTGCGCGAGACAACTCTGCGCCAACGACCATATTGAAAATATTGCTTAGCCAATTTCTTCAAATTAGGCCGAGGTCGGTAGGTGACCTGCAAACGTGGATCAAAGAAGATTTTCCCGCCATTTTTGCGGAGTCGATGGTTTAACTCCCAATCTTGAGCACGGGTATATCTCTCATCAAATCCACCCACAGCAATTACCGCTTCTCTGCGAAAAGCTCCTAAGTAAACGGTATCTACTTCTCCCGCTTCACCGCCTGTGTGAAAACGGGAAGCGCCAACTCCAAGTGGACTGCGCATGGCGCGGGAAACTGCAATTTCAAATGGTGTTACTCCTTCAGCTGCCATTACTCCACCAACATTTACTGCACCAGATTCGCGCAATATCGAAATTGCTAGCGTGAGATAGTTATTTGGAACTTTGGCATGCCCATCAACGCGAACGATAACTGGATTACTTGAAGCTGCAATTGCTAGGTTTAAGCCAGCTGCAGTCTTTCCAGTTGGATTTGAAACCAACTTAATTCGATGATCGCGCGTAGCCAAATCTTCAGCAACCTCATTGGTGCGATCTTTTGATGGGCCAAGCGCGAGAATTACTTCAAATGCTCCGCTGTAATCCTGCGCAAGGATCGCAGTTACGGATTCAGCGAGATGTGGCTCTTCGTTGAGAACTGGCAAGATGACGCTAATTGCCGGTGAGACAGATAACTCGCCCAATAATGTCGTCATAACCCCTCTACGCTATCGTCCAAGTAGAGTGCGCATGTGAAATCGACGCGCAGGATACAAATTATTACATCACTCTCACTGAGTGTTGTAGTTCTCGCGTCTGTGTCTTGGCTCAGTCTCGGACATCTCAGCGGAAGAATCGATCGAATCAGCGTTTTCTCAGGTTTAGAAGACCGACCTGAAAAAACCTCAAAAGCACTCAACTATCTCTTAGTCGGTTCTGATACGCGCGAAGGTTTAACTAAAGCAGAGTTAAAGGCGCTAAAGGTCGGAAGTACTGCAACCGCCGCAGGTGGACGTTCTGACACTATGTTGCTTGTTCATATCAGTAAAGATAGGGATAAAGCTTTCTTAGTTTCATTTCCTCGTGACTCGTTAGTAACTATTCCCGCGCATTTTACTAGGGATGGAAAAACAGAGGTTCCTGCCCGCCAAAACAAATTAAATGCCGCGTTTTCATTTGGTGGCGCACCTTTACTAATTGAGACCATTGAAGGCGCTACGAATTTGAAAATTGATCATTATATTGAAGTGAGTTTTGCAGGGTTTGCTGGAATCGTTAACGCCTTGGGCGGAATCGAAGTTTGCACCAAGGTAGATATTGATGATCCCAAGAGCCACCTCAAACTGAGCGCAGGAACACATACACTTGATGGCATTGAAGCTCTGAAATATGTTCGCACGCGCGACTTTGATGGACGTGGCGATATCGGAAGAATGCAGAGACAACAACAATTTATGAGCTCGGTCTTAAAGAAGGCGACAAGCACTGGAGTCTTGTTAAACCCAATTAAAGTTGTTAACTTTATAAACGCGGCAATTTCTACGATAAAAATGGATGAGAATTTGAGTAAAGAAGATTTACTTCAGTTAGCTAAGCAGATGCGCGGCCTTTCATCTGGAAATGTGCGCACTCTCACCGTTCCGCTAGCAACTGCCAATGGCCGCGTTGATGGCATTGGCTCGGTCGTAATTTGGGATGAGACGCTAAGTGAAGAGCTATGGACACGTATCCGCAATGATGCCGCTCTAGTTGATGAAGTAACGCCTTCTCCATCTGCGAGCAGTACGACCAAACCTAAGCCTGAAATCATTGATAAATTTAAGACTCGCACCGCAGCAGAAAATCCGTGCGGCGAGATTAAATAGAACGTGCCTTAGACTCTAACTCTATGAAACTCTCAGTAATCGGGTGTGGTTATTTGGGTGCAACCCACGCAGCCTGTATGTCATCACTCGGCTTTCAAGTTGTTGGAATCGATACAGACCAGAGCAAAGTCGATCTACTCTCTAAAGGAGAGCTACCCTTTTACGAGCCAGGCCTAGATTCTCTTTTGGCATCTGAAATCAAGACCGGCCGACTTACCTTCACTACTGATTTTTCAGCAGCAGCTGATGCCGATGTGCACTTTATCTGCGTTGGCACCCCACAAAGTAAAGATGGTTTAGCTGCGGATTTAACATTTGTTAAGTCCGCTATTGCAGCTATCGCGCCCTTTTTAAAGGATGGAGCGCTAGTCGTCGGAAAATCCACAGTTCCGGTTGGAACTGCCCAAGCTTTACGCGAAATTTTGGCGGTATCCGCCCCGCATGCAGATCTAGCCTGGAACCCAGAATTTCTGCGCGAAGGTTTTGCCGTTGAAGATACCTTGCGTCCGAATCGTTTGGTTGTCGGTGTTGTAAATGATCGCGCTGAAGATATTTTGAAAGAGGTCTATCAACCAATTGTTGATCTTGGCACTCCTTGGATACGTGCTGACTTGCCAACTTCAGAGCTCGTCAAGGTTGCTGCAAACTCATTTCTCGCCACCAAAATTTCATTTATCAATGCAATGGCGGAAGTCTGCGAAGCAGCCGGCGGCGATGTAACAGTCTTAGCGAAAGCAATTGGTTACGATCCGCGCATCGGCAGCCGTTTTCTACAGGCCGGCATTGGGTTTGGTGGCGGTTGTTTACCGAAAGATATCCGTGCATTTATGGCGCGCGCCGAGGAGCTTGGCGCAGATCAGGCTCTCGAATTCTTGAGAGAAATTGATGCCATTAATTTGCGGGCACGACAACGTGTAATTGATGTTGTTCGCGCAGATCTATCTGAAGATTTAACCCAATATAAAATTGCAATTTTAGGCGCGACTTTTAAACCAGATAGCGACGATGTTCGCGACTCCCCTGCGCTAGATATCGCAGCCCAGCTTCAAGCAGCTGGTGCCACCATTGTGGTGCACGATCCAAAGGGAATTGAACCTGCACGAAAGCGTTTCCCGCATTTGGACTATGCCGAGCGCGTAACAGATTGTGTAAAGGGCGCTGATGCAATTCTCCACTTGACTGAGTGGAAGGAATATCGGGAGTTAGATCCCGCCGTCATTGGCCAATTAGTAAAATCAAAGTTTTTGATTGACGGAAGAAATGCGCTCGATCGTGAAAAGTGGCGCGCTGCTGGTTGGCGTGTTCATGCCCTTGGCCGAACTGATTAGTTAAAAACCAGTTTTCTGGCTGCGGCGGGCGTTTAAATTAGCGCCCTTCTCTTTTGCCTCTGAGTTAATTGCAACCAGCGCATCAGCCACCTTCTCTGATATTTGAGCATCGCTGATGCCGAGAATTCGAGCCGCCAGAATTCCAGCGTTCTTTGCGTTGCCAACACCTACCGTAGCAACTGGTATTCCGGCAGGCATTTGAACTATTGAGAGAAGTGAATCCATGCCATCTAGATTCTTTAGCGCGACCGGAACTCCAATTACTGGAAGAGTTGTGAGAGATGCGACCATTCCAGGTAGATGCGCTGCTCCACCTGCGCCCGCGATTATCACTTTAAATCCCTGTGACTTAGCAGCTTGTGAGAATGCCACCATTTCAAGTGGCATACGGTGAGCCGATAAAACCTCTGCTGTATATGTGATTCCGAATGAATCAAGAACTTTCGCAGCTTCTTCCATTACCGGCCAATCAGAATCTGATCCCATGATGATCGCTACATCACTCATCAATTTCTCCGCTCATAAAGTCGCGTGCGTGTTCTGCTATTTCAGTTAATTCTAGAAGGTTTTCACCAACCACAGTTACATGTCCGATTTTGCGCCCTTTGCGAACTTCTTTCCGATACTGGTGAAACTTTAGCCCAGGATTTCGCGCCATGAGGTGGAGATATGGTCGATACATATCTGTCTTTTCCCCGCCTAAAATATTTCCCATCACCGCAAACGGTGCAGTCATAGTCGGATCGCCAAGGGGTAAATCCAAAACAGCTCTTAAATGTTGTTCAAATTGGCTAGTACGAGCGCCTTCGATGGTCCAATGTCCTGAGTTATGTGGACGCATCGCCAACTCATTTAAATAAAGCTGGTCACCCTTAACAAACATTTCAACTGCCATAACGCCTATTAGCGAAACTTCTTCTGCTATCGATAGCGCTAAACCTTGTGCTTGCTCGGCAACTGCAGATGAAATCACTTGCGCGGGCGCAATTGTCAATGTACAAATTCCATCACTTTGGATTGTCTGCGTCGGAGCCCAAGACGTGGCCTGTCCGTGTTCAGAGCGTGCGACCATTACTGCAATCTCACTATCGAATTCAATTAACTCTTCAATCAATAGTTGCGGGTGCTGGGTGAGTAACTCTTCCAGAACTGCCTTATCTTCTACCTTCCACACGCCTCTTCCGTCATAACCACCTGAAATTCGTTTTGCAATAAAGGGATACGCAAAGGCTTCTTCCGCTTTTGCTACCACTCGCCATTTTGGGGCTGGGTAATTGACTAACTTCTTACGCATCGCCGCCTTATCCTGCGAATATTGAAAAGATTCAGAGCCAGGAAAAACTCTCACACCTGCAGCTTCCAAACCTTTTATCACTGAGTGTGGAACTAGCTCGTGTTCGAAAGTTACGAGATCGCATTGCTTTGCAAAAACTAATAACTGCGCCAAGTCTCGGTAATCCCCAACTACATGCGGTGCAATCTGTGCAGCGCTATCGCTCTCATCTTGCGCAAATAATAAGAGATTGATCCCGAGCGCTGTAGCTGGCGCAACGCTCATGCGCGCTAATTGCCCTGCGCCGATGATGCCGACGGTTGGAAAGCGCTCATTCACATCGCTATCGTAGATGAACAACATCTCCTACGTTAACTTCAAAGCCATCTTCGAGGATTAATGCGCCCGTTTGATTTATCGCCAGCGCTTTTCCGGTCCGGCTTTCTCGTCCTGCAACCTCAACTCTGACGCTCTTCCCTATCGTGGAGCAGATCCTGCCGTAACTCTCAATGAAATCTTCTCCGGCATCCCATTTCTTGAAATTACTCTCAAAACGCATCAGAAAATTACTGAGTATCAAACTACGATTTAAATTACTTGATCCCGCAATTGCAAGTGAGGTGGCATTTGCTACCGGTAGCTCTTCTTCTGCCATTGAGACGTTGATTCCTATTCCGAGAATGATTCCATCTCCTGTGGCTTGTGCCAATAAACCAGCAACTTTTGCATCGCCAATCAAAATATCATTTGGCCACTTAAGCGAAACTTGTGCAAGAAGTTCTGCGGAGATAACTTGTTGCATAGTTAGAGCAGCTAAGTGCGCGATAAATCCCCAGTGATCTCGGTCTCGCGTAGGTGTGATGTAAAGAGAGAACAACAGCGCACTTGCCTTTGGTGCTTCAAAAGTGCGGTCCATTCGACCGCGGCCTGCTGTTTGAAATTCCGCAGCGATTACATCTCCACTCTGTGCAGAATTTTCTCTAACCATATCTGCGAGTTCACTTTGCGTAGATGTAGTGAGGTCAAGCACGCTTACTCGCCAGTACTGCGAGAGCGCTGATGTGATAACTGATTTATCCAGTGGCGCTCTTGGCGCTGATGTACCCACGCCTAGTACCGTAGAGCCATGAGCCCAGATCTGCATACAACTTCAGGAAAAATTGAAGATCTCCGACTTCGTGTTGAAGAAGCAATTCACGGTGGTTCGGCACGAGCGGTCGAAAAGCAGCACTCCAAAGGCAAACTAACCGCTCGTGAGCGGATTGACTTGCTGGTCGATGCTGAATCCTTTACTGAGATTGATGAATTCGCACGCCACCGTTCCACACAATTTGGAATGGAGAAGAATCGTCCTTACGGAGATGGCGTAGTTATTGGTACCGCAACTATCGATGGCCGACCAATCGCTCTCTACTCTCAAGACTTCACCGTAATGGGTGGCAGTCTCGGTGAAGTTCATGCTGAAAAAATTGTAAAGATTGCGGAGTTTGCGCTCAAGAGTGGAATTCCGTTAATTGGAATCAATGATTCTGGTGGCGCTCGTATTCAAGAAGGCGTTGCATCGCTAAATGGCTATGGAAAAATATTTAGACTCAACACTCGCTCATCGGGTGTGATTCCTCAGATATCACTCATCTTGGGTCCGTGTGCAGGTGGATCAGCATATTCTCCAGCGCTAACCGATTTCACGGTAATGGTGAATGAAACTTCACATATGTTTATTACCGGGCCTGATGTCATTAAGACCGTTACTGGTGAAGATGTTGGAATGGAAGAGCTTGGCGGAGCCTTAACGCACAATACGCGATCTGGAAATGCACATTACCTCGCCGAAAATGAGGCGGATGCGATTGATTATGTAAAGGCACTGCTTTCATATCTACCATCAAATAATATGGACGGCTCTCCGCACCTTCCTCCAACGCAGAACCTTGATGAAAGCGCGGCAGATATCGCGCTAAATGAGTTGATTCCAGATAGCCCAAATCAACCTTACGACATGAAGAAATTGATAACCACCTTGGTTGATGAAGGCGAATTCCTAGAAGTACACGCTTTATACGCCCCAAATATCATTGTTGGATTTGCACGCATTGAAGGCGAGTCCATAGGAATTATTGCTAATCAGCCATCTCAGTTAGCTGGAACGCTAGATATTAACTCCAGCGAGAAAGCAGCTCGTTTTCTTCGATTCTGTGATGCCTTTAATATTCCGATCCTTACCTTGGTAGATGTGCCGGGCTTCTTGCCTGGAACAGAACAAGAGTGGAATGGAATTATCCGTCGCGGGGCTAAGTTGCTTTATGCATATGCAGAAGCTTCCGTACCGCTCGTAACTCTGATTACGCGAAAAGCTTATGGCGGAGCATTTATTGTGATGGGTTCAAAGTACTTGGGCAGCGATATCAACTTTGCCTGGCCAAGCGCGGAAATTGCAGTGATGGGAGCGCAAGGAGCGGTAAATATCCTGTACCGCAAAGAAATTGCTGAAGCTTCTAATCCAGAGAAAGTGCGGGCGGAATTAATCTCCGAATACACCGAGACTTTATCTAACCCTTATGCCGCTGCAGAGCGAGGCACAATTGATAGCGTGATTGAGCCGCATCAATCACGCGCATATATAACCAAAGCATTTCGCACTTTAAAGACCAAGCGCGATATCTTGCCAGCGCGTAAACACGGAAATATTCCACTGTAATGAGATTTACAGTTACATCTGGAAATCCGAGCGCAGAAGAACTGCAGGCGATTAAAGCGGTTTTAGCTAACCACGAAGCTTTGGATCTTGCTCCAGTAGTAAAGCGCAGCGTCTTTGGATTACCTCAATTGCGCCAGCCGCTCCCCCATCAAATTACCTTTGGCGCTCGTCGAAAGAACAAGTAATGCCGCAAATTGTTCTCGCATCGCAATCAACTTCGCGCCGCCGTTTGCTCGAAGGCGCTGGCATTTCTCCATTGGTAAAAGTTAGCCACGTGGATGAAGAGACTGATTTTTTCAACGCGATGGCCCCTGCCGATATGGTGATTGCTTTAGCGGTAACCAAAGCGCATACCGTTAGAGAGCAGATCGACTTCCCTGCGATCATTATCGGTTGTGATTCGACCTTTGATGTTGATGGCGCCTCCTTTGGAAAGCCAGGCTCACCGGAAGTAGCACGCGAACGTGCACAGGCTATGAGTGGCAGAAGTGGGCTATTGCATACTGGGCATTGCATTATTGATACCGAGCAAGGTAGAGAAATTGTGGATCGCGTAACAACTAAAGTGACATTTTCTAAGATGGAAATCGATGAAATCGATGATTACATTGCATCTGGTGAACCACTTCAGGTTGCAGGAGGCTTCACCCTAGATGGATTTGGTTCACCCTTTATTCCTGTTATTGAAGGCGATTACACAAATGTTGTTGGCTTATCGATGCCTTTTCTTAGATCAGCCATGTCGCAACTAGGTTACTCGTGGCCCCAAGTTAAGGAGCTGCGATGAAACGTATTCTGATAGCCAACCGCGGTGAGATTGCCGTTCGCGTCATTCGCGCCTGCCGAGATCATGGAATCGAAAGCGTCGCTGTGTATTCTGAAGAAGATCGCGATGCAATTCATGTAAAGAGCGCTGACTTTGCTTACTCATTAAATGGCACAACTGCGACTCAAACTTATTTAGATATTTCAAAGATTATTGCTATCGCCAAGGAATCGGGTGCCGATGCGGTACACCCAGGCTATGGATTTCTCTCTGAACGCGCAGATTTCGCGCAAGCGGTTATTGATGCCGGCTTGATTTGGATTGGACCACCACCTGCAGCAATAAGTGCGCTCGGAGATAAAGTCTCGGCTCGTCGTATCGCGGCCAATGTAGGTGCACCTCTGGTAGCAGGCACCAAGGATCCAGTTTCAGGCCACGAAGAAGTCACCGCTTTTGCAAAAGAGCACGGACTTCCAATTGCAATAAAAGCAGCCTTTGGTGGCGGTGGACGCGGTCTGAAAGTTGCTCACACACTCGAAGAAATTCCAGAGTTATTCGCATCTGCGGTTCGTGAAGCTATTGCAGGATTTGGTCGAGGTGAGTGTTTCGTTGAACGCTACCTTGATAAACCGCGTCACGTTGAAACCCAAGTTTTAGTTGATCAGCACGGCAGCGCTGTAGTCGTGAGTACTCGCGATTGTTCTCTGCAACGTCGTCACCAGAAATTAGTAGAAGAAGCTCCGGCGCCATTTCTTACAAAAGAACAGAATGAAGAGCTCTACCGGTCGAGTAAAGCCATAATGAAAGAAGCTGGCTATGTTGGAGCAGGCACTTGCGAATTCTTAGTTGGTAATGATGGAACTATCTCTTTTCTTGAGGTAAATACCCGCTTGCAGGTAGAACACCCGGTAAGCGAAGAAGTCACCGGCATTGACTTAGTGCGCGAACAATTCCGAATTGCAATGGGCGAAAAACTGGGCTTCACAGATCCTGTGATTCGCGGACATTCGCTAGAATTTAGAATTAATGGTGAAGATCCAGGGCGTTCATTCCTACCTGCTCCTGGACGAATTACCAAATGGAATTTACCAACCGGTCCGGGCGTACGTGTTGATGCTGGCTTCAAAAATGGTGACACTATTGGTGGAAATTTTGATTCGCTCCTTGCCAAGTTAATTGTTACTGGGGCAACTAGAAAAGAAGCGATTGAACGAGCTCGCCGCGCGCTTGCAGAATTTGAAGTCGATGGCTTAGCTACCGCGATTCCTTTCCATCGCGCGATTTTGCAGGATCCTTCATTTACTGAAGAATTTCGCGTTTACACGAGTTATATAGAGAATGAGTTTAAGAATGAGATACCTGCTTTTGCACCTACCGTTACCCCCGTTACTACCCGAGTCGCCGCGGAGCATTTGATCGCGGAAGTTAATGGGAAACGCTTTGAAGTTAAAATTCACGCTCCAGAACCCGTTGTAAAGCGCCACCGCGCCAAAGAATCTAAGGTTGGTAGTTCCAGCGGAACGGGGCTAACTAGTCCAATGCAAGGCACAGTTGTGAAGGTAGCGGTAGAAATTGGGCAAAGTGTAGAAGTTGGTGATTTGGTAATCGTTCTAGAAGCGATGAAAATGGAACAGCCATTGATTGCTCATAAATCTGGAACGATCGCAAACCTCACAGCAGCGATCGGAGAAACAGTAGCGAGTGGAACCGTGCTCTGTGACATTATTGATGCATGACATCCACTGATCTTCTCTACTCAAACCCACTTCAAGCAGCGGTACAAGCTGCGGCAGAAATCGCAGAACGTACTGGATTTGCAACTCACGATATTGCTCTCGTAATGGGTTCTGGCTGGGTGACCGCGGTTGATGCACTGGGTGAGCCTAAATATGAGTGCAACGCTGAAGAACTGACGGGCTTTCTACCTCCTGCGGTTGAAGGACATTCTGGAAAAGTACGCAGTTATGAAATTGAAGATGGTGGCAAGAAAGTTCGTGCGCTAGTTTTCCTGGGTCGCACACATTTATATGAAGGTAAAGGGATGGAGCCGGTTGTGCACGGCGTCCGCACCGCTGTTAAGGCGGGATGCAAGGTAATTCTCTTAACAAATGCCTGTGGCGGCATAAACACCAATTATAAAGTTGGACAACCTGTGCTTATTCGTGATCACATCTCTCTAACTGCAGCAACGCCGCTAGTTGGCGCAACATTCGTTGATTTAACAGATCTGTACAGCAAAAGGTTGCGTGCAATTGTTAAGAGCGCGGACTCTTCTCTCGAAGAAGGAGTCTATGTACATTGGCGTGGACCTACTTATGAGACACCTGCTGAAATCTTGATGATGCGCGGAATGGGTGCTGATTTAGTTGGGATGTCTACCGTTCCGGAAGCAATAGCAGCACACGCCCTTGGCGCAGAAGTTTTGGCTATCTCACTCGTAACAAATGCAGCAGCAGGAGTAACTGGCGAAAAGCTCAACCACGAGGAAGTTATCGCTGCCGGAAAAGCAGCAGCCTCTCGTATGGGAGCGCTTATTAAATCTGTAATTCCCAATCTGATTTAATTTCATTAGGCTGTACAAGTGAATGCAGAATTAACAGCTGAGGTAAAGGCCTGGATTGCAGATGACCCAGATCCAAAGACCGCTACTCAGTTAACTGCCTTGCTTGAAGCAGAAGATGAAATTGCGTTACAAAAATACTTCTCTGGATTTCTACAATTTGGAACGGCAGGTCTGCGCGGACCAGTAGGCCCTGGGCCATCTTCTATGAATCGCGCGGTAGTCGGAAGAACCGTCGCCGGTATATCTGCCTATATGAAGGAGCGCGGAATGACCCGCGTTGTAATTGGCAGAGATGCGCGTTATGGATCTGAGGATTTTGCAAAAGAAAGTGCAGAAATTTTCGCTGGTGCGGGCTTTGAGGTTTTTGTCCTACCGCGGCCACTTCCGACTCCGGTTCTGGCATTTGCCACTAAGGAACTTAAATGCGATGTGGGAGTAATGGTCACCGCCAGCCACAATCCCCCACAAGATAATGGCTACAAGGTTTACATTGGTCCAACTGCTGACGGCGTTAACTATGCCGCTTCTCAGATAATTAACCCAACAGATGAGTTAATAGCCAAAGAAATCGCTGTCGTTAAATCCTTAGCGAGTTATCCGCGAGGTAAGTCTTGGACCATCGTTGGAGAAGATCTAATCTCTGAATACATCCGACTTACTTCGCTAATTGCGCCAAAGCCCGGAGATCTAAAGATTGTCTACACCGCAATGCACGGAGTTGGTACCGAAACAGTCCAAAGAGTCTTCAACCATGCCGGGTTCGCAACTTTGATTTTGGTTGATGAGCAATGCACACCTGACCCTGATTTTCCGACAGTAGCATTTCCAAATCCAGAAGAACCGGGTGCAATAGATCTAGCGATAAAGAAGGCGCGCGACTTCGGCGCTGACTTAGTGATCGCAAATGATCCAGATGCAGATCGCTGCGCTGCCGCAGTCAACGATCCTAAAGTTGGTTGGCGAATGTTGCGCGGCGATGAACTAGGAATTATTTTTGGAGAGTGGATAGCGCGAAACTTTAAGCACGGCAGTTTTGGAAATTCAATAGTCTCATCCTCAGCGCTGCGAAAAATTGCAGCTCATTATTCAATTGACTTTAAAGAGGTTTTAACCGGCTTTAAGTGGATCGCCAAAATTGAAGATTTAGCTTTTGGCTATGAAGAAGCCATTGGATATGCCGTAGATTCTGAGACGGTAAATGATAAAGATGGAATTTCAGCGGCTCTGCTCCTTGCGCACATTGCATCAGAGCTAAAGTCACAAGGGCGAACCCTGCTCGACCTATTAAATGAAGTTTGGGCGCGCCACGGCTTCCACGGTACCGAACAGATTTCGATACGCGTGGCAGAGATGTCGCAGATAACTAACCTCCTTGCTGGGATTCGCAAGAACCCTCCAACCCAAATAGCAGGGCGCACGGTGCTATCGGTAGATGATTTAGCAGATCCACAAGATGGTTTGCCACCTACCGATGGTTTACGACTCTGGATTGATGGCGGAATCCGTATGATTGTGCGTCCCAGCGGAACGGAGGCGAAGATGAAGTGTTACATCGAAGTTATTACTAAAGACGAAGCACAGGCCAGCGAATTACTTGATCAACTTCGCCAACCAATTAAGGAATTTCTCTCGTGAATTTTTATGGAATTGTCGATGGTACAGAAAGCTCTTTGAAGCACTTTCTCTCGCAACTTCCTGGAGTAGATCAAGTAGGCGCTGATGCACGTGCTGCAATGTTGGCGACGCGCAGCATAAAGACAACTAGCAAGCGTTGGGCAATAGATACTGCGATCTCTATGGTTGATCTAACAACTTTAGAAGGCGCAGATACTGCAGGCAAAGTTCGCGCGCTCTGTTCGAAGGCGGTGCGCCCTGATCCAACAGATTTAACCGTTCCAAGCGTTGGTGCCATCTGCGTCTACAACGATATGGTCGGGGTAGCGCGAAAGCATTTGGATGCAATCGGCGGAGAACATGTTCCGGTCGCTGCAGTATCAACTGCATTTCCTTCAGGTCGCGCCTCAATGGAGGTAAAGATCCAAGATACTCAGGATGCAATCGATGCTGGAGCAGCTGAGATAGATATGGTCATAGACCGAGGTGCATTTCTTTCAGGACGATACGGTTTAGTCTTTGATGAAATTATTAAGATCCGTGAAGTCTGCGGAGATCGCGCACATCTCAAGGTGATCTTTGAAACCGGTGAGTTAGTTACTTATGACAATGTCCGCAAAGCTTCCTATCTTGCAATGCTCGCTGGAGCTGACTTTATAAAGACTTCCACTGGCAAAGTTGCTCCCGCTGCTACTCCGCCAGTCGTACTAGTTATGTTGGAGGCGGTAAAGGATTTCCACACAATGACGCAACGTCGAATCGGGGTTAAACCAGCCGGTGGCATTCGAAATACTAAGGATGCCATCAAGCAATTAGTGCTTGTAAATGAGACCGCTGGACCAGAATGGCTGACCCCGGAGTATTTTCGTATAGGGGCCAGCGCCTTGCTAAATGATCTACTGATGCAACGCATGAAAATGGACGATGGCTACTACGCTAGCCCTAACTACGTAACGATTGATTAAGAGAGAAGACACAGGTTCGCGCAATGACATTTGAATATGCACCAGCACCCGAATCTCGTGCGATCGTAGATATCAAGAGTAAATATGGCCATTTTATTGATGGCAAATTTCTCCCGGGCAAAAAACACTTTGCCACAATTAATCCAGCTACCGAAGAAGTTTTAAGCCAAATCTCACTCGGTGGCGCAAGCGACGTTGATAAAGCAGTTGCTGCCGCCCAGAAGGCATACACCAAAACTTGGTCTAAGTTATCGGGCAAAGAGCGCGGTAAGTATCTATATCGCATCGCCCGAATCCTGCAGGAACGTGCTCGCGAATTTGCGGTGCTTGAAACTTTAGATAACGGTAAGCCAATTCGCGAAACCCGCGATATCGATATTCCCCTGGTTGCCGCACATTTCTTTTATCACGCTGGCTGGGCAGATAAATTAGATTACGCAGGACTCGGTAAATCTCCGACACCTCACGGAGTTGCGGGGCAAATTATTCCCTGGAATTTCCCGCTCTTAATGTTGGCCTGGAAAGTAGCACCTGCATTAGCAACTGGTAATACAGTTGTCTTAAAGCCAGCAGAGACAACTTCGCTTACCGCGCTCTTATTCGCCGAAGTATGTCAACAAGCAGAACTACCAGATGGTGTCGTAAATATCGTGACTGGCGATGGCTCCACTGGCGCTGCAATTGTGAACCACCCTGGAATTCATAAAATCGCCTTTACTGGATCGACTGAAGTTGGCAAGAAGATTGCGCGCGCTATAGCCGGCACCAATAAGAAAGCGACCTTGGAGCTAGGCGGAAAGGGCGCCAATATCGTCTTTGATGATGCGCCGATAGATGAAACTGTTGAAGGCATTGTTAATGGCATATTTTTCAACCAAGGACACGTTTGCTGCGCAGGATCTCGTCTAATTTTGCAAGAAGGTATTGCGGATGAGCTGATTTCGAAACTGAAAATTAGAATGTCAAAGATTCGTGTTGGTGATCCGCTAGATAAAAACACAGATCTAGGCGCTATAAATTCGCGAGAGCAGTTGAGCAAAATTCAAGAGTTAGCGACTGCCGGCGATGCCGAAGGAGCCGAGCGCTGGAGCCCCGCATGTACTTTATCGGCAAAAGGATTCTGGTTCGCTCCAACTATCTTTACCGGAGTCACACAGGCACATCGCATTGCACGCGAAGAGATCTTCGGACCTGTTCTTTCGGTTCTAACTTTCCGTACTCCACAAGAGGCGATAGAGAAAGCCAATAACACGCCATTTGGTTTATCTGCAGGCGTTTGGAGCGAGAAAGGGTCGCGAATCCTCTGGGCGACGCAGCAACTTCGCGCGGGGGTTATTTGGGCTAACACCTTTAATAAATTTGATCCTGCATCGCCATTTGGTGGATATAAAGAATCTGGCTGGGGTCGCGAGGGTGGCAAGCATGGCTTAGCCGCATATCTGAAGGAGGGTAAGTAAATGGCTTCTTCAAAGAAGAGTTCAACCACAAACTCAACAGCACGACTAGAAATTAAAAAGACCTACAAATTATTTATCAATGGCGCCTTCCCACGTAGCGAATCAGGACGCGTCTACGAAGTTGTAGATAACAAGGGCGGATTCATTGCAAATCCGTGCTTGGCATCTCGTAAAGATTTACGTGATGCAGTTGTTTCAGCGCGAGCTGCACAAAGTGGCTGGGCAAAAGCAACGGCATATAACCGCGGACAGATTCTCTATCGGATCGCTGAAATGTTGGAAGGCCGCACAGATCAATTCGCCTCTGAAATAGCGTTGGCTACCGGAGTAACTCAGAAGAAAGCGCTCGATGAAGTCGCTGCCGCGATTGATCGCTGGGTTTGGTACGCAGGTTGGAGCGATAAGTTGTCGGCGGCTTTCGGCGCGACAAACCCGGTATCTGGCCCTTATTACAACTTCACCATCCCTGAACCACAGGGCGTTATTGCAGTTGCTCCTGCAGAAAGTTTCTTGGCTTTAATTTATGCCATTGCTCCTGCGATTGTCTCTGGCAATACCGTCGTTGCCCTGGTGCCCGGTTCAGCGGCGATTGCGGCGATGACCTTCGCTGAAGTTTTAGCAACTAGTGATCTACCTGCCGGTGTAATAAATATCTTGACTGGTTCTCACGATGAACTAGCGCCTTGGGCGGCATCTCATATGGATATAGATGGTTTTGATATCTCTGGAATAGATAAGAAGAAGCGCACCGAACTTAAAGTTGCAGGCGCTGAGAATCTAAAGCGTATTCATAACTTTGATGGCGCGCTTTCACCATCGCGAATCTATGCCTTTATGGAAGCTAAGACCGTCTGGCACCCAATCGGAGTTTAAGGATTACTCTGCAGAAATTGCTAAGTAACCTGGTTTAACCACCGTCTCAATAATCGCGAGGCGCTCTTCAAAGGGTATAAATGAGCTCTTGAGGGCGTTAATTGTCACGCGTTGCAGATCTAAGAAGCTCCAGTTAAATGCTTTGACTAACTCGCTCATCTCATTGCTCATTGAAGTCGCTGACATTAATCGATTATCGGTATTTACAGTTACTCGAAAACGTAACTTCGCAAGATCTCCAATTGGATGATCCACATAGTTTGCAGCTGCACCGGTTTGAATATTCGATGATGGACACATTTCTAGCGGAATTCGACGGTCACGTACATAAGCAGCCAGACGTCCCAACCGTGGTGGTGTGTGATTGAGATCGATATCGTCAATAATGCGAACGCCATGCCCTAAACGTTCTGCGCCACAAAGTTGAATAGCCTCCCAAATTGATGGAAGTCCGTACGCCTCACCTGCGTGAATTGTAAAATGGGCATTCTCGCGGCGGAGATACTCGAAGGTATCGAGCTGATCACTCGGTGGAAAGCCATCTTCGGGGCCTGCGATATCAAAGCCAACTACGCCCTTATCTCGGTATTTAACAGCTAGTTCAGCGACTTCTTGCGAGAGTTGATTTTGACGCATTCCGCAGAGAAGTGAAGTTACGCGAATTAAATTTCCTTCTGTCTTAGCTTCTACTTCGCCTGCGCGAAAACCTTCCAAGATAGCTTCGATAGCAGCGGATAAAGTCAGCCCTTTTTCAGTTAATAGCTCAGGTGCCATTCTTACTTCAGCATAAACAACGCCATCGCGCGCCAGATCAACTGCACATTCACGAGCGACGCGAACAATGTCTTCTCTGCGCTGCATTACTGCAACGGTGTGGGCAAAAGTTTCCAAATAACGCACCAAGGAACCAGAATCACAAGAAGCCCGGAACCACTCGGCTAGTTCTGTTGCATCGTAACTTGGTAATTCGTGGCCAATTTCCTTGGCAATATCAATTATCGTTTGGGGGCGAAGTCCACCATCTAGGTGATCGTGCAAGAGCGCTTTTGGGAGACGTTTTATCTGTTCACTCTTTGGAATCTTATTTAAGGTACTCATCCAGTAATCCGTTCAATAACTAGCGGCAAGCGTTCTACCTGGCCATTTTCTTTAATCTCTATCGCGCCATTTAAAATCTCAATTGCTCTTTCAAATCTAGCTGGCTCATCTGTATGCAAGGTGAGTAGCGCTTCGCCTTGCTTTATGTAATCACCTGGTTTGTAATGCATTTCTATTCCAGCGCCGGCTTGAACCTTTTCGCCTTGCTTGGAACGTCCTGCGCCTAATCGCCAAGCGGAAACGCCAATCTTCATTGCATCCATCTTGGTCATAACCCCTGATTCGGTTGCAGTGATTACATGTTTTTCGCGCGCAACTGGAAGTTTGGCATCTGGATCGCCGCCTTGCGCTGAAATCATTCGCTTCCAATGGTCCATTGCAGAACCATCTTTGAGCGCATCTGCTGGATCTTTACCAACAATTCCCGCGGCATCGATCATTTCACGCGCCAGCAGAATTGTTAACTCAACTACATCAGCTGGTCCACCACCTGCTAAAACCTCAATAGATTCGCGTACTTCAAGAGCATTTCCGGCAGTTAGCCCCAATGGAACATCCATCGCAGTCACAAGGGCACGCGTTTTAACGCCGGCATCCAGACCCAGCTGGACCATAGTTCGCGCGAGTTCGCCCGCTTTCGCAGGATCGCTCATAAATGCGCCGCTGCCGGTCTTTACATCAAGAATCAGCGCAGAAGTTCCTTCCGCAATTTTCTTAGACATAATTGAAGATGCAATCAATGGAATCGCTTCTACCGTTGCGGTCACATCGCGCAGGGCATATAACTTCTTATCTGCTGGAGCCAAACCTGCACCAGCGGCACAGATAACAGCGCCGGTATCTTGCAAAACTTTTAACATCTCAGCATTTGTGAGGGATGCGCGCCAGCCTGGAATCGATTCAAGTTTATCTAGCGTTCCACCTGTGTGTCCGAGACCGCGACCAGAAAGTTGCGGCACTGCCCCACCACAAGCTGCGACTAACGGTGCTAGAGGAAGCGTGATCTTATCTCCGACTCCGCCAGTTGAATGCTTATCTGCAGTAGGGCGATCTAGCGCAGACCAATTCATTCTCTCGCCTGAATTGATCATGGCATTTGTCCAACGAGAAATTTCACGCGAATTCATGCCGTTAAGAAGGATCGCCATTAAGAGCGCGGACATTTGCTCATCTGCGATTACTCCACGGGTGTAGGCATCTACAGTCCAGTCGATTTGCTTATCGGTTAATTCATTACGATCACGCTTGGCGGCAATAATTTCGACAGCAGCAAAGGGTTCAACGCCAGAATTACTTGGCTTAATCAAGGCGCTTATCTATCTCTTCGGGGCCAAATGCCCACGGTAGTAACTCTGAAAGAGGTTTGATTCCGGTATCAGTCATTAACTGCAGGTTCGAACCACCATGTTCCTGCAGTAACTGGCGACAGCGTCCACATGGCATTAGATAATTTTCTGAAATATCTACGCAAGTGAAGGCGACTAATCGTCCGCCGCCGCTATTAATCAGCGTGGAAACAAGTCCACATTCAGCGCATAAAGTGAGCCCATAACTAGCATTTTCGACGTTACACCCTGAAATTATGCGACCATCGTCTACCAGCGCTGCAACTCCTACTGGAAATTTTGAGTAAGGCGCGTAGGCGTTCTTCATCGCACTTACCGCATGCGATTTTAGTAATTCCCAATCAACGTGCATATGCTGCAACCGCCGCTGCATTGATTGCTGCAGCCTGAGTTCCTAAGGCTTTGGATCTAAGGACTATCTCAATTCCTTTATCGGCAATTGTGTAACGGCGACCGTAAATTCCAGCCTCAGCATCTAGCACATCAGAGATCTGGCTATTGTTTACTGCGGCGCCAATAACATCCGCAATCGCACTATCCACACGTTTCACGACAGAGGCGATCAAATATTTTGCAGTTGTCGGAGTTACCGTTAAATACAGATCTGGCTCAGAGAGAATTAAGAAGATATCACTTGCGTTCTTCTTGCGATTCTTTGCAGTGTTTGCTTTGACTATCGCGCTGAAGGCTTCATCGGCCGAGCCAGAAGTTGAAGTGTAAATAACGTCAACGCCGACTCTGATCAATGCTGTGGCGGCGATATCTAAATCTGTTGCTGTGTAATTTACGAAAGTTCGCACTTTCTTCTTACTTGCGGTTACTCCAGCTAAAAACCCATTTTGATATGCATCTGCGCTCGAAGGGGTGGTAATCATCCCCACTCTCCCGGTCTTGCTGGTAAGCGCTGCGCTAAAGCCAGCCAAGAATGCGCCTTGCACATCAGCAAAGACGATCGAAGTTACATTGAGTGCAGGTATTGAAGCATCACCAATAATTGAGAATTGAATATTTGGGAACTCAGTTGATAACTGATCAACTGCCTTTCGATACTCTCCGCCAACTGCAATTATCGCTGCACAATTCTTAGCGGCCAGAGTACGTAACCGTTTGACGCGGTCGGCTGCTGTGCCATCAGTAACAACACCTTCAAAGGTGAAGGTCATCTGATTCTGTGCCTTTTTAACTCCCGCTAGCGTGGCATCGTTAAATGATCGATCCCCCAAGCCGCCAGTATCATAGGCGATGCAAACATTTGTGGATGCACTTGCTGGAGTTGGGCTGAATACCGCTGCTGAAAGTACAAGCGTTGCCACCAAAAAACTTGATCTCAATTTCATTAAAGCACCAAGCCTAGATTTTTATAGCTCTGGGCCACCGTTGCGCTGGCGACAGTGCGCGCCTTATCGGCGCCTGCATGCAGAATTTGGACCAAATGCGCTTCATCCTG
>CANHRF010000003.1 GCA_947463335.1 Actinomycetota bacterium | reverse complement strand
GCGTTTATTCTGCTCGTATTGGCAATCGCCAACTTCTTTACAATTCGCCGCCCATCAGCTGCCACTGAGCGAAGTGAAAGCGTTAGTGTTCTGATCCCCGTGCGCAATGAAGCGGAAAATATCGCTGATTTATTGCTTACCCTTCAGGCACAGCAGTTCTTGAATCAACTAGAGATCATCTTTATCAATGACTCCTCAATTGATGAAACGCTAAATAAATTGCAAGATGCGATTAATGGTGGAGCACAGATCAAAGTTGTTAACGCACCCAGCCTTCCAAGCGCCTGGATGGGTAAACCTTGGGCGCTACAACAAGGCTATTTACAAGCGAAGGGCGAGATTGTCGTAACTCTCGATGCCGATGTTCGTTTAACTCCAACTGCTATATCCCAAGCGATCGCAATGCTTGGTGAGCGTTCATTTGTCTCGCCATATCCTAAGCAGATAGCGAAAACGTTAGCGGAGCGTTTGATTCAACCTTTGCTGCAATGGTCGTGGATGAGCACAGTTCCATTGCGAATCGCCGAGAAATCTTCACGAACTTCATTAGCCGTTGCAAATGGTCAATTCTTTGTAGTGCGTAAGAGCGCCTTGAGCAAGATAGACGGCTTTACTGCAATTGCATCAGAAGTACTAGATGACATTGAACTTGCCCGGGCGCTAATCAAATCTGGTGCACGAGGCGGAGTTGCTGATGGTTCTGCACTTGCGCAGACTCGAATGTATAAGAACTTTGCAGAAGTAAGAGCGGGTTATGGCAAATCACTTTGGAAAGCGTTTGGCAGTAAGAGCGGCAGCGCGGGCGCGATTATCTTCCTCTTTGCAACCGGTATCGCTCCAATATTTTCCTGGTTTGGCGGAAACCCTCTTGGATTTTTAGCCTATGGATTTATTGTTATTACGCGGGCGCTCAGCGCTTATCGCTCACGTGGGCGAGCTTTAGATTCTCTGCTTCATCCAATTTCCTGCGCTATCTTGATCTATCTAATTATCTATAGCTGGCGCGCACGTGGTGTTGTGGCGTGGAAAGGTCGCACGCTATGAGTAAACCGAATTCTAAAAAACCTGCAGTAGCCGTGATCGGTGCAGGAATGGGTGGAATGGCAACTGCAGCGCGTCTAGCGAAGGCAGGTCATCAAGTTACTGTCTACGAAGGATCTGATCGCCATGGTGGTAAATGCCGCACTGAATGGATCGGAAATTACGCGTTCGATACCGGGCCATCTTTATTAACTCTGCCCGCGGTTTATCGCGATCTCTTCCAGCGCACTGGCGATGTTCTGGGTCGTGTTGTGGAGTTAATTCCAGTAAATCCATCTTTTGATTATCGCTTTGCTGATGGAAAGTCAGTTAAGTTCGCCAATCTTTCGCGGACAGAAACGCTGGCGGCGATTACCGAATCCTTTGGAACCGCTGCTGGTCAAGAGTGGGATCAGGTAATGCAAAAAGCTGAGGCGATGTGGGATGTTTCGCGTGGGCCCTTCATTGAATCCGAGTTGCGTTCTATCGCCTCACTTTTAAAGCGCCCCACGCTGCTTCGTGACTTACGGATTATTGCTCCCTGGAAATCGCTACGTGGCTTAGAGATAAAGAATCTGCACCTGCGCAATATCTTGGATCGTTACGCGACATATAGCGGATCAGACCCCCGCGTTGCGCCAGCGGTTTTGGCTTCGATCGCCTTTGTCGAAGAAGCGTTCGGTGCTTGGCATATTAAAGGTGGCATTGGAAAATTAGCTGATGCTCTTTACCAGCGATGCTTAGATCGCGGCGTTAAATTTGAATTTAAAGCATCGGTCGTATCGATTAACCACGATGCCCATCGCGTAACCGGCATTTCCCTGAGCGATGCTCGCACCATCGACTATCAAGTAATCGTTGCCAACGCCGATGCCTCAATTGTCTATAACAAATTGATTACTGGCAAGGTAGCAAAGTTAAAGCGTACGAGAAAAAGCCTTGCCAAAGCCGAACCTTCACTTGCGGGTTTCTCGCTGCTTCTGGGACTAGCCCCTACGGATAAAGAAACTGGTTTATCGCATCACAACGTCTTCTTTCCAAAAGATTACGATCAAGAGTTTGAAGATATCTTCAACCGCAAGGTTCCTGTTGCGGACCCAACAATTTATCTCTGTGCACCTAAGGATGATGCAATGGTTAAGCACCCCGGTCACGAAGCTTGGTTTATCTTGGTTAATGCACCACGCCACGATGAAGGCGGCGCCGATGGATTTAACTGGAACGATAAAGAACAGAACCATAGCTATGCGATGAAGATAATTGATTCGCTGGAAGCGCAAGGCATATCAATTCGCGATCGCTTAGAAGTTTTAGAGATTCGCACTCCGGCAGATTTAGAACGCACCGTCGGTGCACCTGGCGGTGCTATTTATGGAACATCAAGCAATGGCGCACGCTCGGCATTTATGCGAGCTAAGAATCGTTCACCGCTAAGTGGTTTGTATTGCGTTGGTGGTTCTGCTCACCCTGGTGGTGGCTTGCCGTTAGTTGGGCTAAGCGCCGAAATTGTTGCGGAAGCTGTTGCGGGCAAAGCGAGCCACTAAACCAAAACTTATTATTTGCAAGATTGCTAGAACCGATAGAGATAAATCAACTAGATTAAAACCAATTGCGTATGAAACCAGCGCGATAAAGATAAAGCTGGCGCGCACGGGGCGTTCTGCCGGGGTGACAATTCCTAGATCTGAAACTCCTAATCCGCCTAATCTCGCGCGTGCATATTCTTGAGTTGAAGCGATGACATAAATGGCCAGCATCAACCAAGCTGGAGCGCCGATTCGATAGGCCACGTAAAACCAGAGCGCTTCGCTAATGCGATCTGCAGTTGCATCTAATATCGCACCGAATGAACTCTGTCGCTTCTGAAATATCGCAACGCTACCGTCGATTCCATCGGCATATAGCGAAAGGACTAAGAGCGGGATAGCCCATAGCGAGAGTGGATTTACTGCCATTGCAACTGCGAAGACGATACCGAGCAAGGTCAATATATTCGGCGTTACTCGCACTTTTGATAGCACCTTGGCTGATGCAAAAGAGATCGCCAGCCAAGCTTTTACGATCCCTTTGATCTCGGCTCCCCCGTGGAGATCGCTCCAGATGGAGTTGAACTCTTCTTTCTTCATGCCCGCTTCTTATCTTTGATCTGCGCAAAGATTTCGCGCGTTGCGGTGGATGTATTCATTGTGTAGAAATGTAAGCCAGGAACTCCGGCGGCAAGTAGCTCTTCGCAAAGCTTGGTGGCCAACTCAACGCCTAACTTCCGAACATCATCTGGGTTATCTTTTACTCTTTCGAAGGCGGCAGAGATACCGTCAGGAATAGGGGTGCCACTTAGTTCAGCCATGCGATTTAACTGATTGACATTTGTAACTGGAAGAATTCCAGCGATGATCGGTAGTTGCGAACCGCGCGCCGATAACTTATCGACAAGTGATTTCCACTTATCTACTTCAAAGAAAAATTGTGTTGTGGCGAAGGTTGCTCCCGCCGCTTCTTTACGAATCAGCGTTTCAATATCTGCCGCAAAATTTCCTGCAGATGCGGGGTGGCCATCGGGAAATGCGGCAACTCCAATAGTGAAACCACCGAAATCAGCGGCAAGAGAAACTAATTCATCTGCGTGATTTAATCCTCCTGGAGTTGGAACCCACGGTGCGCGCGGGCCTCCGGTTGGATCACCGCGCAGCGCCAAAATGTTATCTATCCCCGCAGCTTTATACCGAGTTAAAATCTCTAACAACTCTTCTCTAGTTGATCCAACGCAAGTTAGATGCGCAACGACCGGCAACTTTGTATGTTCGGTAATTTCAGAGGTGATCCGAATTGTGCGATCTCGTGTTGATCCTCCGGCCCCGTAAGTAACAGATATGAAATCAGGGGCGATCGGCTCAAGCGCGCTAATTGCGCTCCAGAGGCGAGTTTCACCCTCTTGATCCTTTGGTGGAAAGAATTCAAAGGAGTATGTGACCGCGTCCCCGTCTCGTGTCATGCGCATCTCCATGCGGTCAGGGTACCGTTGCGCCGTGGTTAACGATGCGCGTGGCACGCTCCTTGAGATTCGGGGACAAGTCCAGAGTGAACTCACCTCATATTTAGCGTTGCAACGTGAATACCTTGGCGCAATCGGCTCAGAGTTGATACCAGTCTGCGATGCCCTTGAGTCATTTCTCTTAGAAGGCGGCAAGCGTTTACGTCCGCTCTTTGCCTATGCCGGATTTAGCGCAACAGGCGCAGTTGCGACCGCGGCAGATATTCGCGCCTTTACCAGTCTGGAATTATTGCAAGCTTGTGCGCTGATCCACGATGATCTGATGGATCGATCAGATACGCGACGCGGCAAACCTGCGATACATCGCCACTTTGAAAATTTGCATCAAACCCAGGCAATGAATGGGCTAGCCGATCAATTCGGTGAAGCCGCCGCAGTCTTGTTAGGTGATCTCGCTCTGGTTTGGTCTGATCATTTACTTCACACATCTGGTGTTACAAATGATGCTTTGTTATCTGCGCTATCGGTACACGATGAGATGCGTATTGAGTTAATGGCGGGACAGTATCTTGATGTTCGCGAAGCTGGCGAGAAATCCCCCAGCGTTGATCGTTCGCTGCGCATTGCCAGATACAAATCTGGAAAATACACAATTGAGCGTCCTCTGCATTTGGGGGCAGCGCTAGCAATTAAAGACCCGACAGAGCGCAAGGAGTTAACAAATATTTTGAGCGCTTATGGACTGCCGCTCGGTGAAGCTTTCCAACTACGTGATGACATGCTCGGAATCTTCGGTGATCCATCAGTGACTGGTAAGCCTGCCGGGGATGATATTCGCGAAGGAAAGCGCACTGTGTTGATGGCGATGACCTTTGAGCGCGCAGATCAACAGACCAAGGCAAAGTTGAGCGCCGCCCTCGGTCGCGAAGATCTAACCGCTGCAGATATCGAAGAGGTCCGGGCCTTAATCACAGCGACAGGTGCAGTAAAGGATGTCGAAGATCTCATCGATGGCCTACTTTCCAACGCGCTAACTGCCGCAAATTCTGGTGAAATTGCTCCTTCAGCCCGTGAGTTACTTGTTGAACTTGCAACTAGCGCAATCCGTAGGAGTCATTAAATGTCAGCCAGAGTTAAGGGTCCAACAGATCACGTTGTTGTTGTCGGTGCCGGGTTAGCTGGTCTGAGCGCTGCACTTCGATTAGCAGGTGCCGGACGCAAGGTAACCGTTGTTGAACGCGAGAGCGTTCCGGGTGGAAGAAACGGTCTGCTCGAAAAAGATGGTTACTCATTTGATACTGGCCCGTCAGTTCTGACAATGCCTTCGCTTATTCAAGATGCCTTTAGCTGCGTCGGCGAAGATATGAAAGATTGGCTAGAACTATCACCGCTAAAGCCGCTGTACCGTGCTTTTTATCACGATGGATCACAAATAGATGTTCACGCCAATACTGCAGAAATGGAAGAAGAGATTCGTCGCACAGTTAGCGCCGAAGAAGCTTTGGGTTACCGCCGATATGTTGAATTCGTAACCAAGCTTTATAAGTACGAGATGAATGATTTCATCGATCGAAATATTGATTCGCCCTTTAACCTGTTGACGCCTAACTTAGCGCGCTTAATTGCTCTGGGTGGATTTAGAAAGCTCTCCCCCAAGGTAAATCAATTCTTAAAAGATCCGCGCTTGCAGAAGGTTTACTCTTTCCAAGCTATGTACGCCGGGGTTAGCCCGCAGCAAGCGCTGGCGATTTATGCAGTCATTGCATATATGGATTCAGTCAACGGCGTCTTCTTTCCTAAGGGCGGAATGCACGCAGTTCCTCGTGCACTTGCCGCAGCTGCAGAAAAGCATGGCGTAACCATTAAATACAACACAACGGTTACTAAATTAGATGTAGAAAACGGTCGCGCCAAAGCGGTTATTACCAACACGGGTGAGCGGATTGAATGCGATGTTGTCGTAATGAATCCGGATCTGCCAGTTGTTTGGCGAGATCTGCTTGGCAAAACCCCGCTATCAATTAAGCGCCTTAAGTACTCACCTTCTTGTGCAACGCTACTTGTTGGCTCTTCTAAGAAGTATGACCACGTAGCTCATCACAATATTCACTTTGGAAAATCTTGGGATGGCGTCTTCGATGAGCTAATCAAGAAGAAGACTTTGATGAGTGACCCTTCTGTCCTAGTCACAATCCCGACTAAAGATGATGCCGCGCTTGCGCCAGCTGGCAAAGAGAGTTATTACATTCTCTACCCAACTCCAAATTTAGATGCCGATATAGATTGGAGTAAAGAAGCCCGTCCATATCGCGATCATATGATCAAGACTTTAGAAGATCGTGGCTACACCGGTTTCGGTGACTCAATTGAGACTGAAGTTATGACCACGCCACTTGATTGGCAGGCACAGGGTATGGAACGTGGCGCACCATTCGCCAGTGCACATACCTTCTTCCAAACTGGACCTTTCCGTCCGCGCAATATCGCTGCCGGATTTGAAAATGTGGTCTTTGCCGGTTCTGGTACTCAACCTGGCGTTGGCGTTCCGATGGTTCTTATCTCAGGTCGTTTAGCAGCAGAGCGAATCGTAGGTCCGGTTAAGTAAGTGAGCGAGTTAAACGCTGCCGGAATTCACGATCCAGAACTTCGCGCTTCATACCAAGAGTGCAAGCGGTTAAATTCTTTACACGGTAAGACTTACTACCTCGCCACCTTACTTTTGCCAGCAGCTAAACGCCCCTTTGTTCATGCTTTATACGGATTTGCTAGATATGCAGATGAGATAGTCGATGATTTAGCATCGACGCTAACCCCCGCTGAGAAAGCTGAGGTACTTAGAAAGTGGAGTTCTGAGGTTTTAGCGGGACTTAAATCTGGCTCAACAAGTGATGCCGTAGGTAAGGCGTTAATTGATACGGTGCAACGTTTCGCAATTCCGCATCAACACTTTGTAGATTTCCTCCACTCGATGGAGATGGATCTAACCGTTACGCAATATAAAACTTTTGATGACCTATACGAATATGTCTACGGCTCAGCTGCAGTAATTGGCTTAGAGATGGTCCCTATCCTGGGTGGCGATATCGTAAATTCCTTAGAGGCGGCTAAAGATTTAGGTGTGGCCTTTCAATTAGCGAACTTCATCCGTGATGTTGGTGAAGATCTAGACCGTGGACGCATCTATCTGCCGCTCGATGAATTGGCAGCTCACGGTGTAACCCCTGAGATGCTCTACGCCCGCAAGTTAACCCCCGAAATAATTGCCGCGCTCAAGTTCCAAATTGCTCGGGTACGGCAGTTACAGAAAGCGGCCGAACCTGGGATCGCGCTATTAGATAAGACCAGTCAGCCTTGTATCCGCGCTGCGAGTGAGCTTTATTGTGGAATAGTCGATGAAGTCGAAAAGATTGGTTACGACATCTTTAATCAGCGCGCGAAAACTTCGACTTCTCGCCGCGCACGAGTGGCAGCTCGCGCCTATATCGATGCAGTTATGGCGCGTATCGGCTAAAGTATTAAACGCGGGAGCCGCTAACACGGCTGAGAGGATCTGAGATTCAGATCGACCGCTTGACCCATCCGGTAATGCGGATGCGGAAAGGATAAATTCGTGTCATTTATATATAACTTTCTCTCTGGAAATCTAGCCACTGTATTTGGGTATGACCTTTCGTACCTGGAGTTCTTCGCATTGATCGCTTCTGTAACTGGTGTGGCTCTTGGCATAACCGGGAAACGAATTACTTGGCCGTGGTGGGCGCTGAGCGCAGTTCTTTACGGAATCTTATTCTTGCAATGGGAACTCTTCGCCAGCGCTGCGCTGCAGATTGTCTTTATCATTGCCGCAATCTTTGGCTGGTTTGGTTGGGAGCCAAGTGGTGCAAAACCTGGTCCACTTAAGAATAAATATCGTTTAGCTGTATTTGCGGCAATTATCTTGGCAACTTTGGCGCTAGCTCCAATTCTGAAATCTTGGGGCGCGGCATCAACTTATGCAGATGCCATTTTATTTTTCGGATCGCTCGCTGCTCAGATTTTGATGGTCTATGAAAAGTATGAAAGCTGGATTCTCTGGTTAATCGTTGATATCGGCTACGTTGCACTGTATGCCTCTCAAGATCTACTCTTTACATCGTTGCTGTATATAGCATTTACAGTTTTAGCAGCCGTCGGATGGAGTAAATGGTATGCAGCTCATCGCCGCGCTCTTGGATCTGTGTAAACAGAAAGAACGCCCGATAATTGCAATAGATGGGCCAGCCGGCGCCGGAAAGACAACTCTGGCGCGAGAAATCTATTTAGCGCTCTCACTTGAGATGTCGGTAAATGTGATTCATATGGATGATTTATATGATGGTTGGAATAACGCGCTAAGTGAAGATTTAACGCAAATTCTGGTCTATCTCGTAAGCCAACATAAGAGTAAGAAGCCAGCGGTCATCAGAAAATACAACTGGGTGACATCTTCATTTGCTGAAAGTGAAGAAATTCCGCCCGCAGATTTGCTTATCTTGGAGGGCGTAGGAAGCGGCGATAAAGCGCTGCAAGATGATTTAGCGGCTTTGATCTGGATCGATATCGACCCAGAAATCGGTGTAAAACGCGTTATAGAACGAGATGGCTCGCAAGTCGCTGATGAGATGAAAAAGTGGGTTGGAGCACAGGAAGAATATTTCTCTCAACACTCAACGCGTGAAAAGGCAGATTTCATTTTAACTACATAAAATTGTAGATATGTCTGACTTAACTGGCGAGCTAATTGATGGGCGCTATCAACTCATCCGCCAGATGGCAGCCGGTGGTATGGCCACAATTTATGAGGCGTTAGATACCCGCCTTGACCGCCGAGTCGCAGTGAAGATAATGCATCCGCATTTAGCGCAAGATGAACAATTTGTAGAGCGCTTCATTCGGGAAGCGAAAGCTGCAGCCGCACTCTCGCATCCAAATATTGTCTCGGTGCAAGATCAAGGATGGAATCAAAAGGGAAGCCCGGCAGTATTTCTAGTAATGGAGCTGGTCGAAGGCCACACCCTGCGGGATTACTTAAATGAGCAAGGTGCGCTAGCAATTGCAGATGGAATCAAATTCTTACTTCCGGTTTTAAGCGCTCTAGCTGCTGCGCATAAATTGGGAATCGTTCATCGCGATATAAAACCTGACAATATTCTTATCTCGAAAGAGGGAAGAATTAAGATCGCTGATTTTGGTTTGGCGAAAGGGCCGCTTCTCGGAAACACAATGACCGCCGAGTCAAGCATTGTTTTAGGGAGCGTTTCTTATCTCTCCCCCGAACAAGTTCAACGCGGTATCGCCGATGCGCGAAGCGATATTTATTCAGCGGGAATTACCGCTTTCGAAATCTTTACAGGTGAGAAACCTTTTTCTGGTGATGAACCGATCCAAATTGCTTATATGCACGTCAATGAGCGTGTTCCATTAATGAGCACTAGACGCAGCGGGATTCCACCTGAACTAGACCAGTTAATTTATCGCGCAACTAATTCTGATCCAGATGCTCGCCCACGAGATGGAGCTGAATTCCACCAAGCGCTCACTGCTATCTCGCAATCACTTGATCCATCGCAGAAACAATTGAGTTTGGAGTTGGATATACCTATCGCTCCGATGCGTCCGGCATCGAAGAAACCAAATCGCCGTGAACGGGCGCGAATCGAAAAGGAAAAGACCTTGGCCTTGAAGAAGAGTGATGGCGCTGAAGAAGGAAAGAAATCCGTTGGTAAAGAAACGACGGCGCAACTGCGTAAGAAGCGCAAGGTCAGCAAGCGCGTACGCCGCAATCGTTATATCGCCGCAGGGTTAGCGATAACGCTTGGAATTGTTGGCTGGTATGCCCTAGTCGGACCCGGTTCTAAAGTAGTTGTGCCTTCTATCGTTGGTGCAACCGAGAAAGAAGCAACGAAAGCGCTAGGTCCACTTGGATTGACCTTAGTTGTCTCCGAAAAAAGATTTGATGAAGAGATTAAGAGCGGCCAGATAATCGAATCACAACCTGCAGGTGGTGGAAAGATAGATCCGGGTGGCGCTGTGAAGGCGATTGTATCCAAGGGGCCTGAGCGTTATGAGATTCCATCTTTAGTTGGGCTAACTCCTGAAGCGGCAGTTAACTTGCTGGCGAAGTTACCTGTAACGGTCGGTGAGTTAAAAGAAGTATTTAATGATCGAACCCCAAAGGGCTTTGTAATCTCTTCTTCACCTGAATCAGGCGAGAAAGTAAGACGCGACGCGACTGTCGATCTCTTAATCAGTAAAGGTGTAGAGACAATCGATGTTGCATCTTATGTAAGTAAATCTGCAGACCAAGCGCTCAATGAGTTAACTGAGGCCGGATTCGATGTAGATACCAAAGAACAATTTAGTGAGAGCGTTCTTGCCGGAGCAGTTATCTCGCAGGTCCCATCTGGTGGGGCGCCTCTTCAAAAGGGAGCCAAGATTTCTTTGATTATTTCGAAGGGATCGCAATTTGTCTTTATTCCAAATGTCTTCTCGCTATCAGAAGCGAAAGCACGTGCGGCGCTGACTGATCTAGAACTCAAAGTAGAAGTTAAGAAGATCGGCGCTAAAAAGGTGAAGTCGGTAACCAATATCTCTCCTAAAGTCGGCACTAAGGTCAAACGGGGCAGCAAGGTAACTATCACTGTAGGGTAGGCAAATGCCAAAAACCTCACCGCGCATCGGCGCCCATACGCCGACCACCGGCGGGATGGCCAAGCGTGCGATTGCATATGCTGAAACGATCGGTGCCGAAGCGATTCAGGTATTTACTTCAAATCCCCGAGGCTGGGCGATGCCGGAAACAAATCATGAGGCAGATGCGCTCTTTCGCGAGAAAGCGGCAGCGCTCGATATCGAGACTTACGTCCACGCACCATTTCTAATTAATTTAGGTTCTCCTACAGAAGGTACTTATAAAAATTCTTTAGCTTCTACAGAGTTCTCACTAAAGCGCGGAAAAGAGATCGGCGCTCTTGGGGTTGTGGTCCACACTGGTTCGGCGGTTAACGAAGATTTCATTGATAAGGCTTGGAAGCAGATCCATAAAGGGATGATGCCGATCTTAAATGCGCTAACCGATGACGCTCCAATGTTGCTTTTAGAACCTACCGCTGGACAAGGGCAATCTCTGGTCAAGCGCTTAGAAGATTTAGAGAACTACCTAAAGGCGTTGGAATATCACCCGAAAGTTGGAATCTGTCTAGATACCTGCCACGTCTTTGCCGCGGGACACGACATCGCTAAAAAAGGTGGCATGAAAGAGACGCTCGATCTATTGGTTGAAGTTGCTGGGGCTGAACGCATTCAGCTAATCCACGCCAATGACTCTATGGATGTTTGCGGAGCGCTTAAGGATCGCCATCAAAATATCGGTGAAGGCTTTATTGGAGTTGATCCATTTAAAGAGTTGTTAAAGCACCCGGCGGTTAAGAACGCCCCCCTAATTTTGGAAACGCCAGGGATGGAACCAGAGCACGGTAAAGAGGTTGCTCTCCTTAAAGGTTTGCGCGGATGAGCACTCGCCACCAACTTCAATTAAAACTTGCACCGTGGGCGCTGCTCGCTGTTTCAGCATCTTGGGGCGCCGCCTTTGTGATTATGAAGCCGGCTATTGAAAGACAATCGGTAAATAGCTTTCTAGCAACTCGCTTTACCTTTGCAGTACTCGCCATGATCTTGCTTCGCCCAAGCGTCCTACAGAAAATAAATAAGGAGATGCTTCTTAAAGGATCGCTCGCCGGTTTATTCCTTGGTACTGGATATATCTTCCAAACCTTAGGCTTAGCGCGCACCGGCGCTGCGATTACGGGATTTGTCACTGGCTTGTATGTTGTATTGACCCCGCTGATCGCCGCTCTCTTTCTCAAGGAGCGAATCACTCGATTTACTTGGTTCTGTGTTGTGCTTGCAACTATTGGATTAGCACTTCTCTCTCTGCGCGGCTGGTCAATCGGGGTAGGTGAAGCGTTAGTTTTTGTCAGCGCCATTGCCTTTGCTGCGCATATTGTCACTCTAAGTAAGTGGAGTTTTGGACTCGATGCCTACGCACTCACCATTGTGCAACTATCGATCTGCGCACTATTAACTGGCGTAATCTCACTTGGGCAAGGTTACGAAACGCCTCCAGATTCAGGGGTCTGGGGCGTTGTGATCTTCACTGCCGTCATCGCTACCGCTGTCGCCTTTATTGTTCAAACTTGGTCACAGGCACATATGAATTCAACTAAAGTCGCCGTGATTTTAACTATGGAAGTTGTCTTCGCAGCGCTCTTTGCAGTTGCCTTCGGCGGGGAATCTTTAACGTTGCAAGTTTCACTTGGTGGCGCAATCGTCGTACTTGCAATGTATTTGATAGTAATGAAAGAGGCGTGAGAGGCTAACCCAATGCAGCAGCCAATTGATTTACGATCCGATACCGTCACGCGCCCATCGCAAGCGATGCGCGAAGCGATGGCGCAAGCCCCCGTCGGAGATGATGTCTATGGTGATGACCCAACAGTTAACTCACTCGAAGAACGCGTTGCAGCTCTCTTTGGTAAAGATGCCGGAGTATTTACGCCAACTGGCTCACTAGCCAATCAATTAGCGATTCGCATGTTGGTCGCACCTGGTGAGGAACTCCTCGCCGAATCTAATTCACATATCGTTCGCGCTGAATTAGGCGCTGCTGCCGTCTTTAGCGGGATCACTACTCGAACATGGCCCGCCAAGAACGGCTTATTGATCGCTAAAGATGCCCTTGATCTAGCGCGCCCAAATTCAGGGCCGTATTTAGTTTCTACTACCGCGATCGCCATAGAAAATACCCATAACTTTGGTGGCGGAACTATCCAGCCACTTACTGAGATAAAGGCGCTTCGCAAAGGTGCTAACGATTTAGGTATGGCGCTACATTTAGATGGCGCGCGAATTTGGAATGCACACGTTGCCAGCGGAGTCGCTTTAGATGAATATGGAAAGTACTTCGACACCATTAGCGTCTGCTTATCTAAGGGCTTAGGCGCACCAATCGGTTCAGTAATGCTCGCTGATAAAGAACGAGTAGCCAAGGCGCGAATCTGGCGCAAACGTTATGGTGCAGGTATGCGCCAAGTTGGGTTATTGGCTGGCGCTGCGCATTACGCGCTAGATCACAATATCTCTCGTCTATCTGAAGATCATCGTCGCGCAAAAGAGTTAGCGACTGCAATCGCAGCTGTAAACTCATCTCTGATTGATCCAAGTACCGTTGAGACAAATATCGTTGGGCTGGATTTAACCGCTCTACCAATTTCCGCTGCTGATCTAGCCACTCGCACTCGAGAGGCTGGACTTTGGATTAGCGCACTTGGTCCAAAATATGCGCGATTGGTTACTCATTTAGATTTTGATGATGCGCAATGCAGCGCTGCGATAGAAATTTTAAAGCGCGCCCTCGTGGCGTAATAACCACTCTTTCTTACTTAAACCATAAGCATAATTACCGAGCGCACCACCAGTTTTAACTATCCGGTGGCACGGAATAACGAGTGCGATCGCATTTTTAGCGCACGCCGAACCTGCAGCGCGAACCGCAGCAGCTGACCCAGCGCGATCTGCCAAATCGGCATAAGAGAGCACCTTGCCCGCTCTTACTTTACGCATCGCCTTCCAAGCCGCTTGGGAAAATTTTGCACCAGGTTGTCGAACAGAAATACCATTTATCGCATCGATATCCCCGGAAAAGTAATCGCTCAATAGATCTGAAATCACCGCGATCTTGGAAACCTCTTTAAAACCTTTGGCGTAATCAACTTCATCAACGCCACTTTTCAGCGCCTTCACAGTAGAGAAATTCAAGCCAAGTAGAACTTGTTCATCAGCAATTAGATTTATAACCCCTATTGGAGATTTAAATTGGGAGATCTGAAGTGGCACAAACGCTAAATTAGCGATCGCGCAACATTTCAGCAACCAGAAAAGCGAGTTCTAGGGATTGCGAGTGATTTAAGCGTGGGTCGCAAGCGCTCTCGTAGCGGCTTGCTAGATCGGTTTCTGAGATCTGCTCTCCCCCGCCCAAGCACTCAGTCACATCATCGCCAGTTAACTCGATATGAATTCCTCCTGGATGTGTGCCCAGGCTCTTGTGGACTTCAAAGAATCCCTTAACTTCATCCATAACATCATCAAATCGTCGCGTCTTATATCCAGTAGCCGCCTCAAAGGTGTTTCCATGCATCGGATCACAGACCCAGAGAACTTGTGCACCTGACTTTGTAACGCCATCGACCAACGCTGGAAGCGCTTCGCGAATCTTTCCAGCGCCCATCCGAGTAATAAATGTTAAGCGACCAGGTTCGCGATTTGGATCCAAGCGATCGATTAGCGCAAGCGCATCGTCAACAGTTGATTTAGGTCCAAGCTTTACACCGATTGGATTACGAACCTTGGCAGCAAAGTCAACGTGTGCACCATCTAACTGACGAGTTCTCTCACCTATCCATAAGAAATGTGCTGAAACATCATAAGGAAGTTGTGTGCGCGAATCGATGCGAGTTAGCGCTTTCTCGTATTCCATAATCAAAGCTTCGTGGCTGGAGTAGAAATCAACAGATTTAAATGAATCAGGATCGACTCCTGCTGATTTCATAAAGTCTAAGGCGCGCCCAATTTCGCGAGCCATCTGCTCGTAACGATCACCGACAGATGAGTCACGGATAAAGCCTTTATTCCACTCGTGCACCTGGCGAAGATCTGCGAATCCACCTTGAGTAAATGCGCGAACCAAGTTAAGAGTGGCCGCTGAAGTGTTGTAGACCCGGACCATTCGCTGTGGATCTGGGGTACGAGATGCTTCAGTAAATTCAAGATCGTTAACTGCATCGCCACGGTAGGCCGGAAGAGTTACATCTCCTCGAGTCTCAAAATCGTTAGAGCGCGGTTTAGCAAACTGTCCCGCCATTCTTCCAACTTTTACTACTGGAAGGCTGGAGTAATACTGCAGGACCGCAGCCATTTGCAAGATTGTCTTGATGCGATTGCGAATTGAATCTGCAGTTGCCGCAGCAAAAGTTTCTGCACAATCTCCGCCTTGCAGCCAGAAAGCGCGACCTGCTGCAGCTTCTGCAATCTTTGCTTTTAGATCGTCACACTCGCCCGCGAAAACTAGCGGTGGAAAAGACTTTAACTCTGCGACCGCCTTCGTTACAGGTTCACCAGAAACACCACCTGGCCATTGCGGTTGTTGCGCAGCAACGAGCCCAGGGGTGAAGAGGTTATCTAATGAACTCGGGGATGAAGTAGTCATGGGGTTAAGGGTAGTTTGTTCAGATTTTTCTCGGGCGAGAATTATCCGAAGAAGATCTCCGACTCCTTGTAGCGCTCAATCGGCACAGTCTTCAACTTCTCTGTGGCGCTAGCGAGAGGAACGCGAACGATATCGGTGCCGTGGAGAGCAACCATCTTGCCCCAGTCGCCCTCTGATGCTGCAGTTATAGCTTGCAATCCAAAGCGAGTAGCCAGAACGCGGTCAAATGCAGTTGGAGTACCGCCACGTTGGATATGGCCGAGTACAGATGTGCGAGCTTCTTTTCCAGTCTTGGCTTCGATTTGCTTGGCAAGCCATTCGCCGATGCCCGAAAGCTTTACGTGACCAAAAGCATCAAGCTCTGAATCTTTAGTAATCATGTCGCCATCTTGTGGGATTGCACCTTCTGCAATAACGATTATCGGTGCATAACTGCTCTTGAAGCGAGACTCAACCAATTCGCAGACTTTATCAACTGAGAATTTAACTTCTGGAATCAAGATACAAGCTGCGCCACCTGCGATACCGGAGTGAAGTGCAATCCAGCCTGCGTGACGTCCCATTACTTCAACAATTAGTGCGCGGTGATGTGACTCGGCAGTTGTATGTAAACGGTCAATTGCTTCAACTGCGATATTTACAGATGTATCAAAACCAAATGTGTAATCAGTGTTATTGAGGTCGTTATCGATTGTCTTTGGTACGCCGATTACTTTTACACCAAGAGAATCCAACTTTGTAGCGACGCCGAGAGTATCTTCGCCACCGATTGCGATCAGCGCATCTACTCCTTGATCGGCGAGGTTCTGCTTAATGCGTTCTACGCCATTTTCAATTTTAAAAGGGTTGGTGCGTGATGAACCCAAGATGGTTCCGCCGCGAGGCAAGATGCCGCGGGTAGTCTCGAGGGTGAGCTCCATTGTGTAATTCTCAAGAGGGCCTTTCCAGCCATCACGGAAGCCAACGAACTCGTGGCCATATTCCTTTACACCTTTACGGACTACTGCACGGATAACCGCATTTAGACCAGGGCAATCTCCGCCACCTGTAAGGACGCCAATACGCATGAATAACTCCAGTTCAAAAGTTGTTAAATCTAGGACCTTAAAAAGAGAAAGATCGAAAAGTAGTCAACGTTGACTGGCACAGTCTAGCCTTGCCCCATGGCTAATCGAAAACTCATCGCGGGCGTGGATTCCTCAACGCAATCTTGCAAGGTGGTAATTCGCGATGCCGTTACTGGTGAGTTATTGCGAGAAGGCCGCGCCAGCCACCCTGATGGCACAGAAGTAAACCCCGCCCTTTGGGTAACAGCGCTAGATAGCGCGATAAAAGGCGCTGGCGGATTAGATGATGTCCAAGCAATCTCAATTGGCGGACAGCAACATGGCATGGTCGCTTTAGATGAAAAAGGCGCGGTAATCCGTGATGCACTTCTCTGGAATGACACCCGATCAGCTGCTGCAGCCGATGCTTTAAATTCTGAAATCGGTGGCCCGGAAGAGATGGCCAAGCAAGTTGGCTCAGTGCTGGTTGCATCTTTTACCGCTACGAAATTGCGCTGGTTAGCAGATTCTGAGAAAGATAACGCTGCGAAGGTTGCTGGAGTTTCTCTTCCCCATGACTGGTTATCGTGGCAACTGCAGCAAGATGCAAACGAAGCAAAAGATTTTAGTAAGTTATTTTCTGACCGAAGCGAAGCATCTGGTACTGGTTACTTTGATCCAACCACATCTAAATATCGAAGAGATATTTTGGCGCTGGCGCTGAGATCTGATCGTGAGATTAACCTTCCGAAGATAATTAACCCTGCAGAGTTTGGCGGGGCAACACCGAGTGGAGTAATGATCGCTCCTGGCGCTGGCGATAACGCTGCCGCAGCACTTGGTATTCAAGCGCAATCTGGTGATGTCGTTGTCTCGCTTGGAACTAGCGGAACCGCATTTGCTGTCTCTGATACGCCAACGCATGACTCATCTGGAGCGGTTGCGGGATTTGCAGATGCAACAGGTCGCTTCTTACCTTTAGTTTGCACACTTAACGCAGCGCGTATTTTGGATGCTGCGACGCGCATCCTTGGCAAGACCCACGATGAAGTAGGAGCACTAGCTCTTTCCGCAAAACCAGGCGCAAATGGTTTATCGCTGCTTCCATATTTCGAAGGTGAACGTACTCCCAATCGTCCGAGTGCGACTGGAGTATTTAGCGGGATGAATTTAAATAATTCAAATCCGGCAGATATCGCCCGAGCTATGGTCGAAGGAATGCTCTGCGGTTTAGTCGATGCCGTCGATGCCTTAGAGAAATTGGGAGTAAACGTTAAGCGCATAATTTTGATTGGCGGTGCAGCAAAGAATCCGGCAGTTGCGCAGATCGCCGCAGCACTTTTCGGTCGCGAAGTTTTACTTCCACCTGCTGGTGAATATGTTGCAAATGGCGCTGCGCGCCAAGCCGCTTGGGCTTTACTAGGTGGAGATACCGCACCGATTTGGGATTTAGGAAAGATCGAGAAAGTATCTGCCACGCCAACGCCAGATGTAATACTGCGTTATCGCACACTGCGCGATCAGACTCAAAGTTGGAAGTAACGAGGTAACCGATGACGCTCGCTCCCGAAATCGCTAAATTACTTGCTGACCAGAAAGCCGCTGGACTTCCGCAAGCCTGGGAAGCGCCTTTGTCGGAAATTAGAGAGTTAACTCAGAGCAGAGTTGCATTTGCTGGCAAACCAGAACCAATCCAAAGTATCGCAAATAGATTTATACCTGGTCCGACTGCTGATCTTCCTATTCGCATCTACCGTCCAAATAGCGATCAGAACGCGCCCGCCTTGGTCTACTTCCACGGTGGTGGATGGGTAATGAACTTTATTGATATTTACGACGCCGCAGCGCATCGCTTAGCAAATCAGAGCGGTTCGGTAGTTATCAGCGTCAATTATCAGAAAGCGCCAGAGCACCCATTTCCAATTCCATTTGACGATTGTTACGCCACCTTGCTTTGGGTAAAAGAGAAGGCAGTAGAACTTGGCATTGATATAAATCGGATTGGAGTCGGTGGCGACAGTGCGGGCGGAAACTTAGCAGCGGCGGTTGCTATCAAAGCGAGAGATGAAGCCATCGCTCTGCGCTACCAACTACTTGTCTATCCTTGTATCGCGCGCGACTTCAGCACGGATTCTTATCGCGAATTTGCTACGGATTATGGTTTGAGTACACAGGCGATGCAGTGGTTCTGGGAGCAATACCTGCAAGGTAATCAGCACGATGAGAATCCATATGCGGTTCCGATGAGCGCTAAGAATTTGGCAGGAGTAGCTCCATCAATTGTGATTACTGCGCAATATGATCCCTTGGTTAGCGACTCTGAAAATTACTGCGCTAAGTTGCAGAGCGATGGTGCGGAAGTCATATATCGCGACTTTCCAGGGATGATCCACGGCTTCTTTGCCAATGTAGCGCTCACCCCTTCTGCTCATCAGGCGCTGGACTTTGCAGCGGAAGAAATCGCAAATATCTGCAGATAACGCTTATTAACAAGTAAGAAGAGCGATAGGTTACTATCGCGCCTTATCGCAATTACCTGCGTTATTTAATTCTGTATCGAGCAATGGAGATCTTCACAAATGTCGCGCCGCAACGCCATTCTCTTTCTGCTCGCCGGCTTTCTTTGGGGTATTCCTTACCTCTTTATCCGCATTGCCGTAGATCCGGAAACCGGCTTCTCCCCTGCGATCGTTGTCTTTATACGCGTTTTCATCGGCGCCTTAATCTTGATTCCAATTGCGATCTACGACAAATCTCTCTTCTCTGCGATTAAGGGTTGGAAATACATCGCGGTATATGCGCTCTTTGAAATGGCAATTCCGTGGATCCTTATCGGAACCGCAGAACAATCAATCTCCTCTGGACTTGCCGGCTTACTCGTTGCTTCCGTGCCAATTTTCTCCACGATTATCTCTTCGCTATATGGAGATAAATCAGTCTGGCATCCGCGCCGTTTATTTGGAATTGCGGTCGGATTCCTCGGAGTCTTCTTACTTGTCGGAATCGAAAGTTTCACCGGTTCTTCAGATCCATTAGCGATCTTGATGATGCTCGGCGCTTCACTTGGATATGCCTATGCAGTTATCTATATAACGCAAAAGATGCCTGGCGAATCAGGGGTTGCGATCAATGCCATTGCCATGGCGATGACTTCGCTCTTTTACGCACCTGCGTTATTTATGTTCTGGCCAGATAACAAGATTGGCGCTACCGCTGTTTACTCGGTGATCGCTCTTGGAATTTTCTCAACCGGTATCGCCTTTGCAGTTTTCTTCACTGTTATGGCAGAGATTGGGCCGACCCGAGCATCTCTAGTTACTTATATGAATACCGCATTTGCCGTTGTTCTAGGAGTATTGATCCTCAGCGAACCGTTAACCCTCGGAATCATCGTTGGTCTTCCACTTGTACTGATTGGCTCTTATCTCGCCAGTCGCAAAGTCAACGCTTAAATTAGTTTTCGCCAAAACCTAAACGCTGTAAGAGTTTTGGATCGCGTTGCCATTCTTTAGAAACTTTCACATGTAATCCGAGGAAAATTCGCGCTCCAAGTTCACGTTCGATATCGGCGCGAGCACGCATTCCAATATCTTTCAGGCGCTCACCTTTATGGCCCAAGATGATGCCGGTCTGAGAATCTCGTTCAACGTGAATAGTCGCGTGAATATCAAAGAAGGGGCGTGAACCAGTCTTCTCGCGCTCGGCCATCTCATCAATTGTCACCATAATTGAATGCGGGAGTTC
>CANHRF010000002.1 GCA_947463335.1 Actinomycetota bacterium | reverse complement strand
TAGCCTTTGGCAATCATGACCTCCAAGACCACACTTAAAGCTGCCTCGAAATTTTCTGCCTCGCTACTTAACTCGGTAGAAGTTTCGATCGATGCGCTCGCAGATTCGCAGGCGATCGCAATTGGATTTGTGGCCAGCTCTGAGAAGCCAACAACTTTTAGCTTTCCGGCAAATGGCGCGCTAATAAAAAAGTTAGAAAAGTTATTTGAGATAAATCTCAGCGATGAACTGGAGTTCTTCTCCGCCACCGGAAAGGCCGGCGAGTTATTTGAGATTCCAGTCGCAGCAGATCAGATGCAAGCCGATCGAATTCTTCTACTTGGACTAGGAGATGCGACTACTGCATCGCTACGTCAAGCAGGTGCAGCGCTAGGACGTAAAGGGCGTGGCAAAGCCACGGTGATCTCCTCAATCTGCGTTTCAAATAACGAGCAATTGCAGGCCTTTGCAATTTCAGTGCAACTTGGCGCATATATCTGGACCCAAAAAACTGGGCCTACTCAGGAGCTCCCACAATTTTTATTTGCTACCGAAAAACCAGAAGTTATCCTTGATGCCGGCGTTATCGCTAGCGCAATCACACGGACTCGCGATTTGATTCACACGCCTTCAAATATCAAAACTCCGCTTTGGATGGCAAACGAGGCTCAGAAAATTGCTGAAGAGAATGAGTTAGAAATTCGAGTTCTCGCTGGCAAAGAGTTGGCGGAATTTGGTGGCCTACGCGCTGTTGGCAACTCATCCCCGAATCCCGGGCCGCGGTTCGTTGAAATTTCTTATCGGCCAAGAGGAGCAAAGAAGAATTCAGAAGCGCTCCCACACGTAGTAATAGTTGGTAAAGGAATTACCTTCGACACTGGTGGAATTTCTCTAAAGCGCCCCTACGACATCATGATGGCGATGAAATCGGATATGGCCGGTTCTGCCGCAGCGCTCGGTGCGATCAGCACGCTTTCACATTTTCAGCCGCGAATCCGTGTAACTGTTTTAATGATGCTTGCCGAAAATGCTTTATCTGGCACGGCGCAACGCCCTAGCGATGTCATTACTCAATACGGCGGAAAGACTGTTGAAATCTTAGATACCGATGCTGAAGGTAGATTGGTATTGGCTGATGGAATCGCTTATGCGGTAAAGAACTTAAACCCAGATTATATAATTGATATTGCGACTCTAACTGGTGCAGCCACATTAGGTTTAGGTCGCCAACATGCGGCGATGTATACACGTGATGAAACATTAGCTAGAGATTTTTTTGATGCAGGACAACGCTCGGGAGACCGGGTCTGGCATATGCCGCTAGTCGATGATTACCAGCAGGCGCTGGAGAGTCCAATTGCAGATTTAAGCCACATCACCGCTAAGAAGAAATTTAGTGCGGGATCAATTACTGCTGCGCTCTTCCTTGAGCAATTTGCAGGAGATCACACTTGGGTTCACTTTGATATTGCCGGCGTTGCCCGCAGTGAAGCGGATTCTGGCGAAAACCCTAAAGGCGGAACTGGTTTTGGAGTCCGACTTCTTATCGAATGGCTAACCAAACTCAAATGATGATCGATCCACACACTTACGCCGAGAATTTTCTCCCCGAAGATGATGTAAAGAGAAGCGCCCGAGCGGTTGGTGAAGAAATGGGAGCGGTAGATGCAACTACTGGAACCTGCTCTTATCTAAAACATCTTGCCCATATTTTATCGGCGCAATCAGTCGTTGAAATCGGTACCGGGTCAGGAGTCGGCGCTCTTTGGGTTCTAGAAGGAATGATGGCGAGTGGCACTCTGACTTCAATCGATAATGAGATGGAACATAGCAATGCCGCAAAGAACGCGCTCTTAGATGCAGGTATTGCCCCAGCTCGCTTCCGCTTAATCACAAATCCGGCAATGGAAGTTGTTACAAAGTTGGCTGATCGCGCCTACGACATGGTTATCTTTCGAGATAACCCCGAAGATTTACCATTTGCAATAAATGAAGCCCATCGTATTTTGCGCAGCGGTGGCGTTTTTATCATTGATAATTTCTTCGGCGGCGAGAAAGTTTCCGATCCGGCACAGCGCGATCCCAAGACAGTCGCGCTACGTGAGGCTGGGAAATCACTGAAAAACCAGGTAGACCATTGGGTGACTTCACTCATACCAGTCGGCGATGGTTTGTTACTTGCCACAAAACTGTAGGAAGATAGGTATATGAGTAACTCACAACCATCCGGCTCGAATGGCCCTTGGTGGATACCTGCAACTAGGAATGGGAAATCAAATCTCATTACAAGATCAAATGCGATTTTATTGGCATTTGTCGCAGGGTTAGTTGGCTCAATTTTTGGCGCTTCATCATCCGGATCACTCTTTGGAAATTCAATAAATCTTTCACGCACATCAGACTCTGTTGAGCGCGCCCCTGGTTCAGTCGCTGATATTGCTAAGCGAGTGATTCCATCCGTTGTTTCAATAGAATCAGGTAGCAGAAATAGCGGCTCAACCGGAACTGGTTTTGTTATTGAAAGCACTGGTTACATCCTCACCAATAACCACGTTATTTCAGAGGCGGTCGAACGCAAGGGAAGTATTGAAGTTACTCTCAATAACGGTCAGAAATACTCCGCCAAAGTTGTGGGACGAGATTCTTCATATGATTTAGCGGTACTAAAGATTGCCGCTACTGGTTTAACTGCTCTGCAATTTGGAGATAGCGATCAGGTCGCAGTTGGAGATTCAGTTATCGCTATCGGCTCGCCGCTTGGTCTCTCCGGAACAGTAACCCTTGGAATTATCAGCGCTAAGAATCGCGCCGTAACTGCAGGTGATAGTGGAAGTGAAAATTCATTTATCAATGCTTTACAAACCGATGCAGCTATCAATCCAGGTAACTCTGGTGGTCCGCTAGTTGATTCAACGGGTTCGGTTATCGGCGTTAACTCAGCAATTGCGACTTTGGGTTCAGCATTTGGATCGCAGAGTGGCTCAATTGGTTTGGGCTTTGCAATACCAATTAACCAAGCACGTAAAACCGCCGATCAATTGATCAAGAACGGTAAGGCGACTTACCCGGTCTTAGGCGTCTCTATCGATATGAAATTTGAAGGCGAAGGCGCTTTAATCACCAAGAACGATAAAGCGATCCTGGCTGGTGGGCCGGCCGCTAAAGCAGGCCTGAAAGCAGGAGATGTAATCATTAAATTTGATGGAAGAACGATAAGTTCGGCGGATGAGTTAATTGTGGCCATTCGCGCCAAGAACGTTGGCGATAAAGTCGAACTTACATACACGCGCAATGGCGTTAGTGCGACAACAACTGTCGTTCTGGATGCAGGAAAATAAAGTTATGTTCTTTGACTTCGGCGCTGGTGAAATATTTGGTCTAGCTCTGCTTGCCATAATTTTAGTTGGACCTGAGAGAATGCCTAACTTAGCGGTCGATGCGGCAAGAATGATTAAGAAAATCAAGGGGATTTCCCAAACTGCGACTTCTGAACTTCGCCAGAATTTAGGGCCAGGTTTTGAAGATCTTAAGCCATCTGATTTACACCCAAAGAAATTTATTAAAAAACATATAACTAACGCTTTAGAGGAAGATGGCACTGCTCCGCAGAAGTTCAAGGCCAAGATCGACCCAGAGTTGCTATGACAACTCTGGATTTGATTAACGAAGCGCTAGCCACCGTTTCTGACCCTGAACTACATCGCCCGCTTCCGGATCTCGGAATGGTTGAGTCAGTTTCGATCAACGGTTCGGTCGCTGAGATAAAGATATTGCTAACAATTTCTGGCTGCCCCATGCAAGATCGCCTAAAAGCAGATATCACCGCTGCGGTCACGAAGGTTGCAGAAATCAACGAAGTGGCCATCGTCTTTGGAGTTATGTCGGAAGAACAGCGCAATAACGTTAAGAAGTTGTTGCGCGGCGGACGCGAAAAATTTATTCCCTTTGCGCAACCTGACTCCTTAACTCGAGTTATTGGAGTCGCCTCTGGTAAAGGGGGAGTTGGTAAATCCTCACTCACAACAAATTTGGCGATATCTGCCGCCCAACGTGGCCTCCGAGTTGGAATTTTAGATGCCGATGTTTACGGACATTCCATTCCGCGTTTAATGAATCTAATGGGACAGCGTCCAACCGCGATCGATCAGATGTTTATTCCGCTTGAGTCTTATGGCGTAAAAGTTGTTTCTATGGAGATGTTTAAGCCAGAGCGCGCAGATGCCGTGGCATATCGCGGCCCGCTTTTGCACCGCGTCCTTGAGCAGCTCTTATCTGATGCTTATTGGGGAGATTTAGATCTTCTCTTAATTGATCTACCTCCAGGTACCGGAGATTTAGCAATTTCGCTAGGACAGCTGATTCCAACTTCTGAAATCTTGGTGGTCACAACGCCACAGATTGCAGCGGCCGAAGTTGCTGAACGTGCTGGCCGAATCGCACATCAGATTCACCAAAGAGTTATTGGCGTAATTGAAAATATGTCAGCTTTCCCTTGCCCACATTGCAGGGATGAGATTTCATTATTTGGTTCTGGTGGCGGAGAAGAAACCGCGGCTCGACTCTCCAACTTAGTTGGTAGCGATGTTCCATTACTTGGCAAGGTTCCATTCAGTACAGATTTGCGCACAGGTGGAGATGATGGAAAACCTATAGTGGTTGCTGAACCAGATTCACCAAGTGCAAAAGCGATCGCTGCAATTTCTGAGAAGTTGATCGTTAGATCTAGCTCTTTACTTGGCGTCAGACTCGGGCTTAGTACGTAAATCTTTTAATAAGTCTTCAAGTTCATTTCGCATAAAGTCACGAGTAGCAACTTCACCAAGGGCGATACGCAAGCTAGCTAATTCACGGGTGAGATATTCGGTATCAGCGACAGAGCGTGAATTCTGTGCGCGATCCTCATTTAACGAGATGCGATCACGATCTGCTTGACGATTCTGGGCAAGCAAAATTAGGGGAGCGGCGTAAGAAGCTTGTAAAGATAAAATCAGAGTTAAGAAGATAAATGGATAGTCATCGAAACGCAGGTCACGCGGAGCCAGAAAATTCCAGAGTACCCAAGAAAGAACAAAGGCTGTCATGTAAACAAGGAATCTTGCTGTACCTAAGAAACGGGCGAAACGTTCTGAAATTCTTCCAAAAACTTCTGGATCGTAATTTGGGCGAAGCGAACGTCGTGATTCACGAGGGGTGTCTAAACCGCTATTGCGTGTATTGATTGAACGTGCCATTAGCGCGCCTCCTCTTCCATAGCTTTATCTAATTCAATATCTCTCTGATCCACTTCTGTGCCAGTCACATCAGCGAGATCTAACTTTGGCGAAGAACCCCGAGTTGAATCGCGGTGTTCCAAACGCCAGTTCTCAGGTAGTAAATGGTCAAGTACGTCATCGACAGTTACCGCCCCAAGCAGGCGCTCATTGGCATCTACAACTGGAACCGAGAGCAAGTTGTAACTAGCTAAGTATGACGAAACTTCATGTAACGATGCGTTGGGATTTAACCCCTGAGTATCTGTGTCCACGATTGAACCTAGAAGAGTTGATGGTGGCTCACGCAGTAAACGCTGGTAATGAACCATTCCGATAAAGCGACCGGTCGGAGTTTCTAGGGGTTGGCGGCAAACAAAGACTTGAGAAGCAAGGGCAGGTGAAACTTCACGTGCACGTACGCTAGCTAGCGCATCTGCAACTGAGTAGTCAGCGCTCATAACAATTGGCTCCGTCGTCATCATTCCGCCTGCGGAGTAATCCTCGTAAGTCATTAAGCGAAGAACATCCTCGGCATCTTCTGGCTCCATAAGTTCAATGAGAGCTTGTGCGCGCTCTTCGCCCACTTCACGCAATAAATCTGCCGCATCATCTGGATCCATTTCGCCAAGAACATCGGCAGCGCGTTCGCCTTCTAACTCGGCAAGTAAAGCAACTCGTTCTGCTTCATCCATTTCTTGCAATACATCAGCTAAGCGTTCGTCATCTAACGCACGTGCAACTTCTATGCGACGCTTTGGATTTAAATCTTGTATTACTGCCGCTAAATCAGCAGCGCGTAGATTATTAATCGTTGAAAGTAAATTAGTGACACCTTGATTGTGTTCTGGATGCGTAAAGCCCGTCACTTCTTCCCAGGCAACAGTTGATGTCGCGCCTTTCCGGCGCAGGCGGCTGCCCTTTCTCATAACGTGCACGCGATTAATGAACCAATCTCCTGTGCGAGTTTGTTCCATTCCCATATCTTCAACAACGACTGGTTCATTGCCATCGATTAAGGTAATTGAGCGATCCAGTAAATCTCCAAGGACCAGCAATTCGCCTGCACGAGATTCAAAACGGCGCATGTTTACAAGTCCAGTGATGACTACCGCACCAGATTCAATAGATGTAACTCGGGTAATAGGCACAAAGACGCGACGGCGAAGAGGAACTTCAACGACCAAGCCAAGAATACGTGCCGGCTGGTTATTGGAACGAAGCGTCGCAACGGCATCACGAACTTTGCCAACAGGATCTCCATTTGGATCAAAAACTGCAGTTCCTGCAAGTCGAGCTATAAAGACGCGATTTAATAGATTGCCACTCATTTTTGGCCTCCCTTCATTGTCTAAGAGTATCGGCTACGGTTACATCTATGTCGCAGCCTTTATCTCGAGATAACCACACTCAGATTCCTGCCCGTCCAGATCTAATTCGTTTAGGTCTGGGAATTTTCGCTATCGGAACTTCCGGCCCGCTAATCGCAATTAGCGCGATGCCGATCCTGACTCTCATCTTTTGGCGAAATCTTGGTGGCGCTTTGGTTACCGCACCATTTGCACTTCGCCATCGCATAGACCGCACTGGCGCAAAATGGGCGATATTGGCTGGTTTCACCTTAGCAATTCATTTCGTGGCGTTCTTCTTGGCAATGCGAATGACAACTGTTGCAGCGGGTACCGCCCTCGTTGCGCTGCAACCTATCTTTGCTGCGCTCTTTGTAAAGATGACTGGTGGAGTAATTCCTTCGCGAGCGTGGCTGGGAATGTTGGTGAGTTTTGCCGGAGTTTTGCTTATCTCAGGAATTGATTTGCAAATATCCCTTCGCGCGTTCCTAGGTGATTTAGCAGCGCTTTTATCGGCTGCACTTGCCGCGGTTTACATGATGTTTGGCGCGCGCGCACAACATACTTTAGAGACTTCAACGTACACATCGATTTGTTATTTCGTTTGCGCATTTACAGCACTACCGATGGCGCTTATCGCAGGAAACGAGATTTTCGACTTTGAATCACGCGAATGGTTGATTGCTTTAGGTTTGATTTTTGGCGCGCAAATTCTTGGCCACACAATGTTTAACTCAGTATTAAAGCGAGTCTCTCCCGCCGTTGTCTCACTAATTGTCTTCTTTGAAGTTCCGGTAAGTTCCATCATTGCATTTTGGTGGCTAGATCAACGACCACCCGCAGGTGTTATCCCCGGAATCGTGTTAATTCTCATTGGGTGTGTACTTGTTGTCTTGCGAACGAGACCCACACGCGTAATGATTGACGAGTAATGATGATTGATCTGCACACCCACACGACAGCCAGTGATGGCACTGATACACCTGCTCAGTTGATTAATAAAGCGCTCTCTTCCGGGATAACAACTTTGGCAATTACTGATCACGACACCACATCTGGCTGGAGCGAAGCAATTGCAGCGCTGCGTGCACCTATGTCGCTTGTCCTAGGAGCCGAAATTTCTACTCTAACTTCTGAGGGCACCAGTGTTCATATCTTGGGGCTGCTCTTTGATGGCGAAGATCCCGATCTACAAGCAATGCTCACCGATTCTCGAGATACGCGAATTCCACGAATGCGCAAGATGGTCGAACTTATGGCCGCCGATGGAATTGCAATAACTATGGAAGATGTAATTGCCGCCACCCCAGAAGGCGCAACTCTCGGACGTCCCCACCTGGCAGATGCCCTTGTAAATAATAAGATCATCGCTTCACGAGATGAAGCATTTGTAGATTTGCTTCACAATGGTTCTAAATACTATGTAACTCACGCGGCACCGACGCCAGAGAGCGCGATTTCTCAGATCAGAAAAGCTGGAGGGGTTGCAGTTATTGCCCACCCCTTCGCTTCCCGAAGAGGGGAGATAATTTCCTCGGCGACCTTCATTGATCTTGTGGCAGCGGGATTAAATGGAATTGAAGTAAATCACCGAGATCATTCCCAGAATGAGCGTGAACAGTTGATCGAGATAGCAGATCAATTATCGCTAGTAAAAACTGGGTCGAGTGATTACCACGGAAACGGTAAACTCAATGCCTTAGGCGAGAATCTCACAGATCCCAAAGAATGGGAGCGTCTGGAAACTTTAGCTAATGCACGAAGGGTGGTAAGGAAATGAACGCAGTTGAAGTTAGCACCCTTACCTTTTCGATCCAAGCATTTGTAACTCTGCTAGTTATTCTCGATCCACCAGGTGCAACGCCAATCTTCCTCGGCCTAGTCGCAGATAAATCAAAGAAGGAGCGCGTTCAGTTAGCCTGGCAAGCAGCGCTCGTTTCACTTGTAGTAATTACCTTCTTCTCGCTCTTTGGAAGAGTAATTCTGGAATACATGAACGTTTCAATAGAAGCGCTACAAGCTGCAGGTGGGTTGTTATTGCTTTATGTATCTCTAGAACTCTTAACTGGGCGAGATATGGGTGGCGATGACTCAAAGAATAAGAATATTGCGCTGGTGCCGCTAGGCACTCCTTTACTCGCTGGCCCGGGCGCGATAGTTGCGACCATGATTTTCGTTCAGCAAATTGAAACCCCAGCACAAAGTTTTGGCTTGATTGCGGCAGTAGTAGCCGTTCATATAGTCATAGCAGTTTCATTAATGGCCTCAACTACCATCTTGAGCATCATTAAAGATTCTGGCGTTACTCTTCTTGCACGTATTGCAGGTTTACTACTCGCGGCGATTGCGGTTCAAATGTTGGTAGATGCAATCAAAGCATTTACATCGCAGTAAGTGATCTCAAGATGAATACGCTTCCTGCCTCTGCTGATCCACGTGGACTCTTTGCTCCTGACTCAATCACCTGGCGGATTCATTCTGATCCAGCCATGGCGGTAGGCGGTATTAGAGCGCTCTTGCAACAAGCCCTGCACCCCGCAGCGATGGATGGGGTCGCAAAGAACTCTAACTTTCGAGAAGATGCTTGGGGCAGATTGCAACGCACTGGAGATTATGTTTCAACGATCACCTTTGGCAGCAGCGAAGAAGCCTTCGCCTTAGCGGCGCGGGTAAGAAAGATACATACGACGCTAGGTCTAGATGATCCGCACCTATTGCTTTGGGTTCATATGTCAATGGTTGATTCATTCTTGGATGTGGCGCTTCGATCAGGCGTATCAATAGATGAAGTAGAAGCAGATCAATATGTCGCTGAAATGGTTCTCTTTGCCCAATTAGTCGGCGTCAATTCAGAGAAAGTTCCGGCAACAGTTAGCCAAATGCAGAAGTATTTCTCTGATATTTCACCTGAACTTAGCGCATCTGAAGATGCTAAACGCGCTGCGCTCTTCTTAACTATTCCACCGCTCCCAAACGCGGTTCGCTTTGCAACTCCAGCCGCACCGGCTTGGGCATCGCTTGCGTTGATCGCTGGAAGTTCATTACCTGCATGGGCGCGTTCACTTTATGGAACACCTCAACTGCCCGGTCAGAATATGGCGACAGATTTCTCTCTAAAAGCTATTCGATCCGCAATTGAGGTAATCCCTGATGCGATTCTTGCGCCACCCATTTATAAAGCGGCTTTGAAGCGATGGGATTTGGTGAGTTCTAAATGAAGGTTATTGCAATTGCGAGCCCTGCCGGGGGAGTTGGTAAGACAACTCTGTCCCACGCAATCTCAGTTGCGGCAGCAGAATTCGGAAAGAAAACTCTCTTGATTGATTTAGATCCAGCTGGATCACTAACTTTTCGATTGGGATTTGAAAATCCTCGCCTAACTATCGCAGATCACTTAAGCGGTAAATCCATCAGCAGTGAGAATTTAGATTTAACCGCTGAAAGATTTTCATTTATTGCAGCTGATTCTCGACTGACTACCAATCTAAATAGCGATGCACTTGCCCTGTTTTTAAAGGAGTTACCAGAACCTTTTGATCTAGTCGTCCTCGACCTTCCTCCATCGTTTTCCCAATCACTAAAACTAGCTCTCACTGTGGCCGACCACATCTTTACACCTGTTGATGGATCGCTCCATTCTTTGCGAGCTTTATTTCAGCTGCGGGCAATGACCGATATTGAAGTAACCGCCATCGCTATAGGTGAAGTTCTTGAAAAAGATATCGCTCCGGTTCTGGATGTCTCATTGATCAATGACAGCGCAATTGACGGTTTGATAAAGGGAGCGCTCTCTGTACTAACAGAAAATAAGTCGAGTGAGGTTGCTGAAAGTTACAGAAGTGCCACTTACTCAATTTTGGAGATATTAGGGCTGGAGTAACTAGCCCTTAAGAAGAGAACTTCTTGGTGCGCGTTCTATTGCGAACAGTTCGTTCAGCGGAAGGCTTTTCCACTTTAGTAACTGGTTGACTCTTCTCTGGCTTAACAGCAGCTTTCTGTTTTGTAATTCGGCCATTTGAGCCAGCGGGAATATTCATAATCTCGTAGAGATGTTCTGAAGAAGAATATGTCTCTTCTGGCTCACCAAGACCTAAATTCAAGGCGGTATCAATCATCTTCCAACGCGCTAAATCGTCCCAATCCACAAAAGTGACGGAAATTCCATCTGCGCCCGCACGTGCTGTGCGGCCAATGCGGTGGACATATGTTTTCTCATCTTCAGGGCATTGGTAGTTAATTACGTGAGTAATTCCATCGATATCAATTCCGCGCGCAGCAACATCCGTTGCTACAAGAACATCAGACTTTCCAGCTTTAAAATCATTAAGCGCCTTCTCGCGAGCGCTTTGGCCCAAATCTCCGTGAATTGAAGCGGAACGGAAACCGCGCTCTAAAAGGTCGTCAGAAGTCTTTTGACAAGTTCGCTTGGTGCGACAGAAGACAATTGTTGGTCCGCGACCATCTGCTTGCAAAATTCGAGCCAGCATCTCAATTTTATCTAGCGCGTGAGCTCGCAAGACGTGTTGCTTAATGCGAGAGACGACCGCGCCTTCATCTTCATTATCTTGAGTTCGAATATGAATTGGTTGATTCATAAAGCGACGGGCTAACGCGATGATATCGCCCGGCATGGTGGCCGAAAAGAGCATAGTTTGCGCGCGATTAGGTGTGCTTGTAAAAATCTTTTCTACATCCGGCAAGAAACCTAGATCAAGCATTTCATCTGCTTCATCCAAAACAACGCGGGATACTTCCTTTAACTTCAATTGACCCTGGCGATATAAATCTAGTAAGCGTCCAGGTGTTCCTACGACAATTTCAACTCCGCTGGCTAGAGCATCGATTTGCGGCTCAAATGCTCGACCACCGTAGACGGCGAGGGTACGAATTCCTCGGTTGCCAGTTAATTCATCAATATCTTTCGTTACTTGCACACAAAGTTCGCGGGTTGGTACAACAACTAATACTTGGGGCAGGCCTTTTGCCGCTAGATCTGCCCACTCAGAATCGAGCGGAGCTATCACTCTCTCAATTAGCGGAATTCCAAAGGCAAGCGTCTTACCTGTTCCAGTCTTTGCTTGGCCAATGACATCACCATCGCCCAAAGCAATTGGCAGAACCATCTCTTGAATTGGGAATGGAGAGATGAATCCGTGCTCTGCTAACGCGGCTTGAGTTTCTGGGCGAAGGGGAAGATCTGCAAAAGTTATTGACACTTAAACTGCGCCGAAACCAACGCGGCGATCGGCGGCGACTCCTATGTCGACGAATCCGATCTTCTCTGCGGCAACAACAATTTCGTGGCCACGGATATCTTGCAATGAAAGGGTTGTCTTGGCAGCGATTGCGGCGGCGACTGCCGACTTCACATCTGCTACCGATGAATTCGTCTCAAAGGCGAGTTCGCCAGAGATATTGGTTATTGCGATGCGGACGTGGGTACTTTGTGCGGCATCATTTTTCTTTGTGCTCATAGGCTCATCCTATCGGCAAATCAAGCCTTTGAATTCTCGAAATTAACGCCTAAAGAAGTTGAGGTTACTGACTTCCTGAAAGAGGGAAGCCAGAAATACCTCTCCACATTAAATTTTCAACTAATTCGACGGCTTGCTGACGTGATAATTTGCTATCTCGATCTAGCCAGTGGCGCGCGGTTACTTGTGTGTATCCGATAAGACCGACACCGAGCAACATCGCGACTTCTTGGGGCAATCCTGTGTCATTAGAAATGATCGCACTTACCGCTGCGGCGCAATCGTAGGTCATTCTATTTAAACGCTCACGGACTTGCGGTTCCACATTCATATCGCTCTCGAACAATAAGCGGAATGCTTCCCCTTCATTTTCGATGAAAGCAAAGTATGCAACTACCGTAGCGTGGACACGCATTGAGTTATCGGGAGTTGAAGAGATAGCTTTTTGTAATTCAAATACAAGTGAGTCGATATGCAAATCTAGAACAGCTAGGTAGAGATCTAACTTTGATGGAAAGTGCTGATAGAGAACAGGCTTGCTGACATTGGCTCGATCAGCAATTTCATCCATCGCTGCGGAGTGGTAACCAGCAGCGGTGAATACTTCAAGAGCAGCGCTCAATAAAATGGCGCGACGTTCATCGCGTGGCAGGCGCGCTTTATCGCCTTTTGCATTGGCATCTAAGGTAGTCATTAGAGATATCGTAGAGGTATTACTCGTAATAATGAAAGATCAATTGCAGATGAGAACCATTCGCAGCCTCGTTGTACTATCAAATTGGCGCACATCCAATGGCTACGGCAGAATAGCGCTATGACAAATTCGCCCATTAAACCCCCAGCGCTAGTTTCTCCTGGAGCTGCGCTGACGGTTGATGAAGTTCGTCGCTATAGCCGCCATTTAATTATTCCTGATGTAGCAATGGCAGGCCAACAGAGATTGATGAATGCAAAAGTCTTATGTGTTGGAGCAGGCGGGCTAGGTTCGCCGGCACTTATGTATCTAGCGGCAGCTGGAGTAGGAACAATTGGAATTGTTGAGTTTGATACCGTCGATGAATCAAATTTACAACGTCAGATTATTCACGGACAGAGTGATATCGGAAAGAGTAAAGCGCAATCAGCGAAGGCAAAAATCTCTGAGATTAATCCATTCGTGCAGGTGATAACTCACGAAGTGCGCCTTGATAATTCCAATGTTAAAGAAATTTTCTCGCAATACGACATCATTGTTGACGGAACAGATAACTTCGCTACCCGCTATCTCGTAAATGATGCTTGCGTTCTCTTGAAGAAGCCATATGTCTGGGGATCTATCTACCGCTTTGACGGACAAGCGAGCGTTTTCTGGGCTGAATATGGACCTTGTTATCGCTGTCTCTACCCAGAACCACCACCTCCAGGAATGGTTCCAAGTTGCGCAGAAGGCGGAGTACTTGGAGTTCTCTGTGCCACGATCGGGTCAATTCAAACAACTGAAGCTATAAAGGTAATCACCGGCGTTGGTGAACCGCTAATCGGCTCATTGATGATCTATGACGCGCTAGAGATGTCATTTAGAAAGATAAAGGTTCGCAAAGACCCAAATTGTCCACTGTGTGGTGACAATCCAACTCAAACGGAGTTACTGCCAGATTACGAAGCTTTTTGTGGAGTTCTCTCTGATGCCGCTGAAGTTGCTGTGAAAGATTCTACGATTTCAGTAACCGATCTTGCCAGCAAGATTGCAACGGATGAAGATTTTTATCTTATCGATGTTCGTGAACCTAGCGAATTTGAGATCGTTCGCATACCTGGCTCGCACCTAATTCCAAAGCAAGGATTCCTTGATGGGACAGTGCTGGCAACCTTGCCGCAGGATAAGCCAATTATTCTTCACTGCAAGAGTGGAGTTCGTTCCGCTGAATGTTTAGCCATTCTGAAGGGCGCTGGATTTGCAGATGCAACTCACGTAGCCGGTGGCGTTATCGCTTGGGCAAAACAAATCGATACTTCGCTACCGGTTTACTGATGCGCGATTCTTACCAAGGGTGCCGGGTACTTCTCGTACACGCGCATCCAGACGACGAGACTATTAATAACGGTGCGACAATGGCGCTTTATTCTGCCCTAGGTGCGAAAGTAACCTTAGTTACCTGCACCCGCGGTGAAGAAGGAGAAGTTCTTACTCCAGAGTTATCTCACTTAGCTAGCGCTGTAACCGATGGACTAGGTGAACACCGTGAAACAGAATTAGCTAACGCAATGAAAGCTTTAGGGGTAAGCGATTTCCGTTTTCTCGGAGCAGAAGAAGTTAAGTATCGTGATAGCGGAATGATGGGAACACCGCCTAACGAGCGACCAGATGTCTTTTGGCAGGCCGATCTTGAAGAGACTTCCGATTATTTAGTCGCGATTATCGATGAAATAAAGCCACAAGTTTTGATCACATACGACGAAATTGGGGGATATGGCCACCCGGACCATATCCAAGCCCATCGCGTCGCAATGCGAGCGAGTGAAAAATCTAAATGGCAGATCCAAAAAATTTATTGGAACACAATGCCTAAATCTGTCTTAGCGGAAAGTATGGCGAAGATGAAAGAGTTGGGCTCTGATTTCTTCGGTGCAGATAATGTCGACGATCTCCCTTTTGCTAAAGATGACGCTTTCGTTACCACGCTCATTGATGGAAATTCTTATGTTGAAGCGAAGATGGAGGCTATGAAGGCCCACCACACTCAGATTTCCCTCGACGGGCCATTCTTTGCGCTCTCAAATAATTTGGGACTCCAAGTTTGGGGCCACGAGTATTACACCTTAGTTAAGGGCGAGAAGGGCGCACCATTTGATTTAAATGGACGTGAATCCGATTTATTTGCAGGTGTTAATCTCTAAATGAAATTCCTAGGCGCACTTTTAATCGGTTTGGCCAGCGGAACAGCGGCGATATTTCTTCACCACTTTGCACCCCCTTTTGGAATTGCAATCGCGACCCTGGGTACATTCGCTGCGGTATGGACGGTGGGGCGAATTTTCGGGAAACGAATTTATAAGTTGATCGCTGCAACTTCTTGGGTTGCGATCTTTTGGCGTGGCGCATCGCTAGGAGTCGGCAATGAGATATTTATTCAGGGCGATAAATTAGGAAATACATTTCTAATCGCATCGGTCATAGCTTTGATTATTGCGATCGCACTTCCCGCAAATTAACTCCAGCTCCAACTCTGTCCTTCTGGCCCATCATTTAATGATATCCCGGTATTAGTCAGCAAATCACGGAGACGATCACTCTCCGCCCAATTCTTCAATTCTCTCGCTTGCTTACGTTGCTCCAAAAGCTCGACTTGTTCAGATGTAAGTGGCCTAATCTCAAGCCTACGATCTAGATCTAGACCAAGCAGAGAATCTGAATAGAGAAAGATTGAACGCTTAACTTCATTTGCAACGGAGGCATCCTTCTCAATAGCGCGCATTCTCAATAGAACGCGCGGGGTATCTAGATCTTTTGCGATTGCACTTGAAATTTCGGGATCTTGTAATTGAGTTAATCCAGCTCCCCAAATAGCCATATTTGTTCGCCAGCGCTTTAAAGTTAAGTTAGCAGCTTCGAGCCCAGCCCAAGTTAAATCCATTTGCGAGCGATAGCGATTCTCGAGAAGTGATAAGCGTAAAGAGAGCGGATCGAGTCCACGCTCTTCTAAATCTTTCACCAGGACAACGTTGCCTGCGCTCTTGGACATCTTTCTTCCTTCAAAGAGCAAATGCTCGCCGTGCACCCACATCTTGACCGCTTCATGGCCAACAATGGAATTAGATTGGGCGCGTTCGTTTTCGTGATGAGGAAAACGCAGATCTATTCCGCCCACGTGAAGATCGATTCGCTTATCCAACAGATCAAGTGACATTGCGGTGCATTCAATATGCCAACCCGGAAATCCTTTTCCCCAGGGCGAATCCCAGACCATCTCGGTGCGATTTCCTGCGCCCTTCCAGAGCGCCCAATCTGCGTGAAAACGTTTATCTCCTTCATCACTGTATTCATAACGATGACCCGGCTTGAGCGCATCTAGTTTGTTGCCACTAATTGCGCCATAAGTTGGAACTGATCTCGAATCAAAGTAGACCGAACCGAGTTCGGTTGCATATGCATGTCCACTTGCGATCAACTCAGAAATTGTCTCCAACATTAAATCAATAGTTTCACTCGCTCTTGGGTAGGCATCAGCGGGAAGAATATTTAATTTAGCTAAGTCTTGATGGAATTTTGCTTCATAAATCCGCGCAATCTCAAACGGATCTCGCTTCTCCAATTGCGCTTGCTGTAGTAACTTATCTTCTGCCTGAAAATCTTCAGACATATGCCCGACATCAGTTATGTTTTGAATGAATTTAACTTGCTGGCCATTCAACTTGAGCGCTCGAACAATTAGATCGGCGAGAAGAAATGTCCGTAAATTCCCCACGTGGGCGTCGCGATAGACAGTTGGGCCACAACAGTAGATATTGATGGTTTTTTCGTCATCGGGAACTGCTTTCAACTCTCGAGTTAGCGTGTCGTAAATAGAAAACTTCATTTATCTCGCCTTTTTAACAGAGCGCGATAGACGAACTTATGGTGAGTTCTAAAGCCCATAGATTCATAAAGCGCTAGCGCTGAAGCATTGTCATCATCAACTTGGAGGCCAACCTTGGTAGCTCCATCACTGCTTGCAGCCGCGAGTAAATTGTTCATCAAGAACTTTGCAACGCCTTTGCCGCGAAAAGAAGGTTCCACGAAGAGCCTTGTGACAATAGACCAAGTACCAGAAGTTGCTATACGTCCAACTGCAACAATTTGCTCACCAAATTTTATAGCGCCATATCGTGCTGGGTAACGGTTCATTATATTCTCTAACGGTTGATCAGATTGGACTTCCAGCCAAGGCTTTGCGGGAAAATCCAATACTTCACAGGTAAATTCTTGATTTACTGCAAATTCGCTTTTACCGATATCTCTAATCAGAAAATTGGCAGTGAACTTCTTGCTCCATCCAGTTTTATCTAGGTATTTATCTAACTCCTCATATATTGGTAGCGCTACGGTAAATGTGGGAGTCAACTTATTCTCGCGGTAGATATTGATTACCTCGTCGACTGCATCTTCAAGTTCAATCGGTGGCTCTCCAATTGGGCCGACACCTAGTGGCAGAGCGGAATTAGCCCGCATCGTAAATCCATCTGAAATACGTAATCGCCATTTTCCAAAATCGATTACGCGCTCTGCCGGCCAAGTTAGATCTGAGAGTTTTTCCAGCTCTAATATTCTTTGCGAAAGCGGAGCGCCTTTGCCGGCTAAATCAGGCAGTGGTTTGATCTCTCGCCAGATCGCAATTTCATCAGGTGAAAAGAATATTGACTCAGACTTCGAATTAATTAAGTGGTTATCGCTCTGCAGAATTCCCACGATATCTCGATAGCCGCCGCTGGGTTCATGGAGACGGATCGTGACGCGTTTGCCGATGGCTCCACTAAGTGCCCCAATAGTTGAGGGCATAGATTTCTGGGCCGCCTCGGTCATGTTGATACTTTAATCGGGCAACAGCGCCTACGCATGGTTAGAATAAGCGCAATCGTGAGGTGCGCCCATAAAGCGCTATCAAAACTGGAGGTTAGTTCGTGACCTATGTAATTGCCCAACCGTGCGTTGATGTGAAGGATAAGTCTTGCATTGAAGAGTGCCCAGTTGATTGCATCTATGAAGGTGCGCGATCGCTCTATATCCAGCCAGATGAATGCGTTGATTGTGGAGCTTGCGAACCAGTCTGCCCAGTTGAAGCGATTTATTATGAAGATGACATTCCTTCACAATGGAAAGATGCTTCAAAGATAAATACAGAATTCTTCGTTGAACTTGGTTCACCAGGAGGCGCTGCCAAGGTAGGTCTTACAGATAGCGATCATCCAATCGTCGCTGCTCTGCCACCAAAAGAATAATTCAGATTCACGCTGACTGACCTTTGAGAAAATGCGCCAACCGTTACCAGATTTTCCCTGGGATGCGCTAGCGCCATATGGAGATAAGGCCCGCGCACATGCAGCAGGCATCATTGATCTATCTCAAGGCACGCCCGTTGATGCCACCCCCGAATTAATTCAAAACGCACTTCGTGAAAGTTCAGATTCTCCGCGTTATCCAGTAACTGCCGGAACTAAAGAGTTGCAGAGCGCAATTCGTAATTGGGCTATTAACCATTTGGGTGCATCTGGTGACTTCGATGTTCTTCCGGTTATTGGCTCTAAAGAGTTAGTAGCTTGGCTGCCAACTATTTTGGAGAGCAAGCAAGTTATCTATCCAGAAGTTGCCTATCCAACATATTTAGTTGGTGCTTTGTTGGCACAAGCAGAGCCAATTGCAGTCGATGTAGATGCAAAAAATTGGCCGAGCGCAGATTTTGCTTGGATTAATACACCAGCAAATCCAACTGGCCGCGTTCATTCAGAAGCTGAAATTCGATCGGCGATTGATTGGGTGCGTAGCAATAACGCTGTTCTAGTCTGCGATGAGTGCTATATAGATTTCGGCGATACACAGGTTCCAACTTCGCTGCTGAAATATACCGATGGTGATAACACTAATCTCTTGGTTGTGCACTCACTTTCAAAGCGTTCATCGATGGCTGGCTACCGTGGTGCCTTCCTAATCGGTGATTCAAAGTTGATCGCAAAAATTCGCGAAATTAGAAAGCACGCGGGAATGATGGTTCCGCTTCCGATTCAAAATTCTATGGTCGCGGCCCTTAGTGATGAAAAGCATGTCGAAGCACAACGAGCGCGATACAACTCTCGCCGCGCGGTTCTCGCTCCCGCCCTGCAGGAAGCTGGCTTCAGAGTTGAAGATTCGGTGGCAGGGCTTTATATCTGGTGCACGCGCTCTGAAGATTGTTGGTTATCGGTGGATTGGCTTGCTGGTTTAGGAGTCTTGGCTACTCCAGGATCTTTTTATGGACCGCTCGGTGCAAACTATATTCGGGTCGCCATGACTGCAACTGATGCACAAATTGCAGATGCCGCCGCACGCATCCGACAGGCGCTCAAGTAATGGCGATTGGAATTTTATTGGTAGGCGGTTTTGGCACTCGATTAAAACCACTTACAAATCAAACTCCAAAACCAATGTTGCCAGTCGGTGGGAAGCCGGTTACGGAGCATCAGTTATTGGCCGCTAAAAAGGCAGGAATTACTACCGTAGTTTTAGCCACCTCTTATCTCTCTGATGTGTTCACACCTTACTTTGGAGATGGCTCTAAATGGGGAATGAATCTGCTCTATGCCGTTGAAAGTGAGCCACTAGGCACTGGGGGAGCAATACGTAACGCCGCCGCGCTAGTTAACTTTGCTGAGTCAAATGAAGAGTTCGTGATCTTTAATGGTGATGTATTAAGTGGACACGATATTGCGGCACAACTCGAATTTCATAGAGCGAATAGCGCCGATGCCACACTTCATTTAATTGAAGTTGCCGATGCGCGAGCATTTGGCTGTGTTCCAACGCACCCCGATGGAAGAGTTATCGACTTCTTGGAGAAGATGGAGAATCCGGTTACCAATTCAATCAATGCCGGTTGTTATATCTTTAATTCAACTGTGATTTCAGAGATTCCAGCTGGTGAAGTTGTGAGTATTGAGCGCCAGACCTTTCCTAAGTTAGTCAAAGATGGTCGCCCAGTTTATGGATATCACGAGCAGTCTTATTGGCTCGATATAGGTACTCCAGCTGCGCTCTTTAAAGGCTCGCGAGATATTGTCGGTGATGGTTTTCTCGCAGGCCCCGGGAGCACAATCGGTGAGGGAACAGCGGTTTCTGGCGGAAGTTCAATCGGCGCAGGATCAACCATTGGCGCTGACTGTGCCATCGACAATTCAATAATTGGCGATGGGGTGGAGATAGGGGATCACTGCACCATCACCGATTCATTTATTCTCCACAATTCTAAAATTGCAGATGGCTCGATAATCATCGGAAAATACATATCACCAACAGAAAATCTGCCGATTTCGACCCAATAAGTCGATAAATCTCCGCTAAAAACGCTGAAAGTGAGCGTAATTCTCCGATTTGAAGGCTTTCTTCGGCTTGACTTAAAGGGATTACAAGCGTGTAATTCGCTCTAGAGAAGTTACGTTCATAAAGGGCGTAGCCAACAAAGGTCTTGAGGAGATTAGTCGATGCCGATTCGTCCAGAAGCTACACCTACTGGCAATCCAACAGCCCCTACTGCTGGACCATCAATCAAATTAGCAAACGGAGAGAATATTGAACTCTCCTGGCAAGAACGCGCTCTTTGCGCACAAACAGATCCAGAAGCATTCTTTCCTGAAAAAGGCGGTTCAACTCGTGAAGCAAAGCGAGTCTGCCTTTCTTGCGATGTTCGCCAAGAATGTTTGGAATACGCGCTCGCTCATGATGAGCGCTTTGGAATCTGGGGTGGACTCTCCGAACGTGAGCGTCGCCGTTTGAAGCGCCGCCCAGCGTAACTCTCATGAGTTCACATCGCGTCACTGCGATTCTCGTACTTCACGACGGCGCAACCTGGTTGCCCGAAGTTGTTGTATCGCTAACTTCCCAAACTCATAAGATCGACCAAATAGTTGCAGTTGATACAGGTTCTGTTGACTCTTCTGCAAAGTTAGTTAAAGGCGCGCGAATTCCAGTTTTACCAATGGATCGCGAGACAGGTTTTGGCGAAGCAATCTCTCACGCCGTTTCAACACTTCCCGCGATCGCAGACCCAGAAAGAGAATGGCTCTGGATAATTCACGATGATTTATCAGTTCATCGCAAAGCGTTAGCTAATTTAATTTCAGAGGTAAAGACGCGTCCCAATGTTGTTATGGCTGGTCCAAAGTTATTGGGTTGGCACGATCGCACGCACTTGTTAGAAATTGGAATCAGTATTGCCGCCAACGGAAACCGTTGGACTGGTCTTGAGCCGGCCGAGTATGACCAAGGACAGAGAGATGGAGTTCACGAAGTCCTTGCAGTTAGTACTGCAGGCGCCTTAATCCGCCGCGACATTTTTGAACAATTAGGTGGCTTCGATCCCAATCTAGATCTATTCCGTGACGATGTGGATTTTGGATGGCGTGTTCATTCAGCTGGATATGCGGCTATAGCGGTCTCAAGTGCGGTGGCCTTCCACGCAGAAGCATCTGCAAATGAACGCAGAAGAGTTGATGTCGCTGAGGCATTTTTACATCGCCCACTTTTATTAGATCGGCGAAATGCCGCCTATGTTCTCTTGGTTAATTCATCGTGGTGGCGTTTGCCCCTTCTTACCGTGCAACTTCTGTTGGGCTCGATTTTTCGAGCGATTGGTTTCTTATTTGCGAAATTGCCTGGTTATGCCAGCGATGAGATCTTGGCGGTGGGCACTTTATTTATTCACCCTGGCGAATTGCTTGAAGCCCGAAAGGTAAGACGAGCGCAACGTTTGGTACCAGCCGGAATCGCACTGAAATTCATTCCGTCTCGTTGGTCTCAAATTCGCCAATCACTTTCAAGGAGTGCAGAATGGATTCGCGCTCGTGTATTCCCCGATGAAATAACGGAAATTAGTGATGTATCGATTTTGGATGAGAATCTCGATGAAGAAGATTTGCTAACCCCGGCAACCAGTCGAAATTGGTTCTCACTGATTAAGCGTCCACAGGTTGCATTGCCAATTTTTCTATTTCTATTAACTTTAATTTGGTCTCGTAATCGTTTGGGCTCAGTCTTTGGAGGCGCTCTTCCTGAACAACCTGCAGGAGTAAGCGATCTGTGGAATTCCTACCTGAGTGGTTGGCATTCGATTGAAATGGGAACTTCCTCTGCCGCCCCAACCTGGCTGGCTATTCTCGCCGTACTTGCTACACCGTTTTTTGGAAGTTTAAAGCTCTTTACTTCTATTCTCTTCTTCTTTGCTCCTCTGTTAATCGCCGGATCGGGATATTTACTTCTTCGCCGGCTCTCTAGTAACCGATGGTTAGTGGCAGGAGCATCTCTACTTTATGCAATTTCACCGGTAGCAATCTCTGCAGTGAATTCTGGGCGCCTAAGCACAGTGATGGCTTTAATTTTCTTGCCTTTGTTAATCAATGCATCCCAAGGAATCTTTGAGATAGACCAATTTTCATGGCGTCGCATCTTTGCCATTTCACTCTTGAGTTCGGTTCTTTTTGCATTCTCACCAGCTCTGCTCTTGATTGGCCTGCTCTTTAGCGGATTTGCAATTTATCGGGACTATTCGGCGAGCGAACGCGGAGTCAATGCCGAGCTATTTAATCAACGCCTCTATCGCCGCATAGCGCTTGTCATAACCCCATTTTCAATCTGCGCCCCTTGGAGTTTTGAGTTGTTAACTCAACCAAAGCGTTTCTTCTTTGAATCAGGGTTCCTCATATCAGGTGGGGGTCCGAACTTCGTACTCTTTGGCAATCCTGGTGGGCCAGGATCTCTTCCGATTTACATTGTCAGCCCACTTGTCTTACTTCTAGCTATCTCGCTTTTCTCATCAACCAAGGCGCGATTAGTGGCAGAACTTGGATTTGTTCTACTTTTAGCGGCGATTTTATTGAGCACAGTTTCATTAACGGGCCACGGAACTTCTATACCTACTCAAATTTATGTTGGCTCAATTCTTACTCTCACCACAATCGCATCAATCAGCGCTTCGGTGATAATGCTAGATAAATTGCGTGAGCGACTTATTGCCACAAATATTAATTTTCGCCATATATCCGCCGCAACACTCTTGGTTGTTACTGCCTTGTACTCGGTAACCTCGATCTCTTGGATGGTTACCAGAGGCGCAGATTCTCCTCTCCAAACCGGCAAAGGTGAAGTTCTACCAGCATTTCTTGAGATTGAAAGAGATGCCAAAACTATGGTTATCCGCCCACGCATCATTGATGAAGAAGTAACTTTGAATTACTACATCGCCCGTGGTGGAGATGTCAGCCTAGGAGAACCGGATTTAGCGCCGACTGATAGAGAACAAATCTCAAGTGCAGTTCAGGAAATTGCTGATGGCAGTGGTTTGACTGCAAGCACAACCTTTGCGGTTCACGGAGTTAAGTACCTATTCTTAAAGAGTCCAATTGATGAAAATATTGCGCGGGTAATTGATGGGTTGGGAGGATTTTCTCGAGCATCTTCGACAAATGCAGGAATAGTCTGGGAAATTTCCGTAAATACTGGTGCAGTAATCTTTACTGATTTATCTGGAAAAAATTCCGTTCTGCAGCAGGGTGATTTAGGAATTACCGTCAATGAACCTGGTGAATTGACTCTGACCGAGAATTACAGTCGGGGATGGAGGGCGTTGCAGGATGGCTCTCGCTTGGAACGTAAGCGGAGCGTTGATGGAATGCCAGTGTTTACTGTTACCGAACCGGGCTTAGTTACTTTGATCTATGACGGAACCTCACGTCGTGCGTGGGTTTCATTCCAAATTATTGTCCTTGTTACAACAATAGTCCTCGCTCTTCCTGCTGGCCGCCGTCGACGTGAGATCGAAGATGCGGAGTTAGCGTGAAATTACAGCGTCCCACCCTGATTCTCGCTTCATTTATAGCGGTTGTGCTCTTAGCTAATGGCTTAAACGTTGGACTATCAAAGAATGAGTTTTCAAAGAATTTCCCCGCAGTTGTGTGCCCTCCTACTCCAAGCAAAATAACAAATGCGGTCTCGCTTGCATCAAGCAAGACTCCTCTGCGAAAGACCGGAACCAAGTCACTTTCCTTCGTTCCTGCACAAACGCTCAGGTACATGCAAGCCAAAGCGCCGGTGATAATTGAATCCCAAGGAACCACGCCTGTTGTCTGGCAGATTCGCAAAGGAGTTTGGGCAGGCGCAACGATATGTTCATCACTTCAAAATGAACAATGGTTTGTTGGCGGAGCCGCTGATGTAACTAGCATTGGCAAAATTTTAATTGTAAATAGCGGACTCAGTTCTGCAATTGTTGATTTGCAAATATGGAATGAGATAGGCGAGCAACCCACAAAACCAATTACTCTGGAAGCTAACTCTTACCGCGAGTTTCGCCTAGATTCTCTCGCACCGGGATCTCGTGAAATCGTTATTAGATCATTGACTAGATCAGGTCGAGTGACGAGCTACTTGATTGATGAGAGAGGTAAGGGGCTTAAGGCGCTCGGGGGAGATCTGGTGAATTTTGCGCCAAAAGCGGCAAAAGAGATCTATATACCTGCAATTCCTCATACCGTGCGAAAAGTTGGAAGAGAAGAAGTTGAGCTCAAGCATTCTCTCCGCCTTTTAGTTCCGGGTGAATTAGATGCGCGCGTAACAGTGAAAGTTATATCGACTGATGGAAGTTTTATCCCAGCCGGTTTTGAAAACAAGGTGGTCAAATCTGGATCGGTGATAAATCTCGAGCTAAATCCAAATCTTCCCTCCAGTAAGTTTGGCTTGCACATATCTTCCGATCAGCCTCTTGTGGCGTCTGTATATTCTCCAACTTTTGCGCAGAAGAAGGCTGACTTTATTTGGAGTACATCGGCTCCAGAGCTGAGCCCCATTTCAGTAGCAATAACGGGCCTGGCTCCGCAATTAGTCTTTATTGGCGGTTCTATAACTCTTGATATTGAGATGGTGCTTGATAAGGGGAAGCGAAAAGTAGTCGAGGTAAGAGGCGATGAAATTTCAACGGTTAAAATTCCCGATGGAGTAAGGTCAATAAAGTTCTCCAAGGTAGGTAAAGGAATTTATGGCGCTGGGCTAATTTCCACAAAAAGTGGCTACGGTTATTTCCCACTTGCACCAGGAAGTGTGCTGACTAAATCTTCAGTGCCTCTTGCAAATATTGGCGTCCTAACTCCGTGACAATCCCAGTTTTTCACCCATTACCCCACTAGCCTTATGGCCATGAGTAAGTTGGCTAGAACAGGGCGTAGCTGTTCACGAGTTAGTTGTAGAAGCCTGGCTTCTATGACTTTAACTTATGTATATGCCGACTCAACTGCGGTACTTGGCCCCTTAGCCACATTCTCTGAACCCCATTCATACGATCTATGCGAAACACATGGCAAACGGCTAACAGTGCCAAACGGTTGGAATGTAATTAAAGAAGAGAGTTCTCAGTTAAGTAGCGGTCCGAGCGAAGACGATTTAATGGCGATTGCAGATGCTGTCCGTGAAGTGGCTAATTTGAATATGGCTCCAGTTACTTCAAATGAAAGTACTTCTAATGATGTCAAGAACTCAGAAGCGCAGATTGGTAGACGTGGCCACCTGCGGGCGGTTCCATCTTAAAATTGCTTTGGGTTAGAAACTGTATTCGGCTAGGGAAAGAAGCAGAGTATTTCAATATTTAAAGCCTATGACATTCGCGGCTTAGTTGATGTAGAGATCACCGCCGATTTTTGCTTTGCCACCGGAGTGGCATTTGCGCGTTTTCTGCAACACGAACGCGAGCCTGGAACAGTTGTTATTGGTGAAGATATGCGCCCATCATCTCCGACATTTGCAGATGCTTTTTCCGCTGGCGTAACCTCACAAGGTTTAAATGTTATTCGAATCGGCTTAGCATCCACTGATCTGCTCTATTTTGCTGCAGGAAAGTTAAATTTTCCTGGGGCTATGTTTACCGCCAGTCATAATCCTGCTGAATACAACGGCATTAAGTTATGTCTAAGTGGAGCCAGACCGATTGGTAAAGAGTCAGGGCTTTTGACAATCGAGCGCTATGTAACTGAGGGCTCACCAATTGACTTTAGAAACGTTGGCAATGAACGTAGTGAAGATATGTTGAGCGCCTATGTAAATCACTTACTTACGCTAGTCGACTTATCCGGTAACCGTCCGCTAAAGGTGGTCATTGATGCCGGTAACGGAATGGCTGGTCACACAGCTCCAGCGGTCTTTGCCAAGTTAAATTGCGAAGTAATTCCGCTGTATTTTGAATTAGACGGCACCTTCCCAAATCACGAAGCAAATCCGATTGATCCGAAAAATCTAAAGGACCTACAGAAGGCAGTAAAGAAGCATAAAGCTGATATCGGACTGGCTTTCGATGGCGATGCTGATCGCTGCTTCTT
>CANHRF010000001.1 GCA_947463335.1 Actinomycetota bacterium | reverse complement strand
ATATTTCCACGATCATCAAATTCAACTTCTAGTTGTTCGAGAATCGGAGATTTTTCAGGACCGGTGAAACCCATCGCCAAGAAGACAAAGTCAGCAGGTAACTCTTTTTCAGTTCCAGGCACTGGCTCAAATTTTCCGTTGACAAACTTCGTCTCAACGATCTTAAGCGCTTTGAGATTCCCCTTGCCATCGCCAATAAATTCCTCAGTGCTTACTGAAAACACACGGTTATCCAACTCTTCATGTGCAGATGAAACGCGATAGATCATTGGATAAGTAGGCCAAGGTTGTCCAGTAGGACGCTCTTCAGTTGGGCGCGGCATAATTTCTAACTGAGTAACGCTAGCTGCGCCTTGACGGATAGAAGTACCAAGGCAATCTGCGCCAGTGTCTCCCCCGCCCAAGATAACTACATGCTTTCCAGCGACATTGATATCTGGATTGGTTACTTCACCGAGAGCTTGTTTATTTCCCCAAGGGAGAAATTCCATAGCTTGGTAAACCCCTTTATTCTCGCGCCCCTTGATCGGCAGATCACGCCATTGAGTGGCGCCAACTGCAATAACAATTGCATCGTATTTTCTGCGCAGATCCGCGCCAGTTAACTCAACTCCGACATCTACACCCGGACGGAAGCGAGTTCCCTCTTTCTCCATTTGATTTAAACGGCGATCTAGAACGCTCTTCTCCATTTTAAATTCTGGGATTCCGTAACGAAGTAGCCCACCAATTTTATCGGCGCGCTCGTAAACGGCGACGGTATGTCCAGCGCGAGTTAACTGTTGTGCAGCAGCGAGTCCAGCAGGACCGGAACCAATAACTGCAACGGTCTTACCGGTTAAGCGATCAGGTGGAGTCGGCTTTACATTTCCCGCTCCGAAAGCTTCTTCAATTGTGCGCAACTCAACTTGTTTGATTGTTACTGCATCAGCGTTGATTCCGACGACGCAAGCAGTTTCACACGGTGCTGGGCAGAGCCGTCCGGTGAATTCGGGGAAGTTATTGGTGGCGTGAAGGCGAGCAATCGCTTCCTCTTTATCTCCGCGCCAAATCAAATCGTTCCATTCTGGAATTAGATTTCCGAGCGGGCAGCCTTGGTGACAGAAAGGGATTCCGCAATCCATGCAACGCCCTGCTTGTTTCTGTAAGTGCTCCATGCTCTGAGTTTCGTAGACTTCATGCCAATCCTTAATGCGCACATCTACTGGACGGCGCTTTGGCATTTCGCGTGGTGTATTTAAAAATCCCTTTGGATCAGCCATTTGCTGCCACCTCCATTACATATTGATCAACTGGTAGACCATCTTTTGTCGCTCGTTCAATTGCGGCAAGCACGCGAGCATAATCACGCGGCATAATCAAAGAGATGCGATTAATCGCAGAGCTCCAATCCTTTAGAAGTTCAGCGGCGACCTCAGATCCAGTTTCAGTGTGGAAGCTCGAGATTATCGATTTCAGAACTTCTCGTTGATCTTCCGGAACCGCCAAGATATCTACCATCTCGGTATTTACCTGTGCTGGATTTAAATCAAGAACGAAGGCGCGACCACCGGACATTCCCGCAGCAAAGTTACGACCTGTGCGACCTAAGACGACGACAGTTCCACCGGTCATATATTCGCAACCATGGTCGCCAACGCCTTCAACAACTGCAGTAGCGCCAGAGTTACGGACACAGAATCTTTCACCGACCAAGCCACGAATAAAAATTTCACCTGATGTCGCGCCATAGCCGATAACATTTCCGGCAATTACATTTTCGTGGGATGCAAATGTGGCGCGTTCATCTGGGCGAACGATTACGCGTCCACCGGAGATTCCCTTACCGACATAATCGTTGCTATCTCCATACAGGCGAATAGCCACGCCGCGTGGCAAGAATGCGCCAAGCGATTGTCCAGCAGAACCGTGAAGTGTTACATCAATTGTTCCAGGAGCGAGTCCCTCGGCTCCAAAGCGACGTGTAACCTCCGCGCCCAACATTGTTCCAACTGTGCGATTTACATTTCGCACAGGTAGATCAATTCGCACTGGCTCTTTCTTTTCAAGAGCTGCTGCAGAAAGTGTGATTAATTGGTTATCTAGTGCTGCCGCTAAGCCGTGATCTTGCACGGTTGTGCGATGAAGTGGTGAGTCAACATCTGGACGAACTAGAAGAGGTGCTAAATCGAGGCCGCTCGCCTTCCAATAATTAACTGCATCGCGAGTATCAAGAAATTCAACATGACCAATAGCTTCTTGCAGAGTGCGGAAGCCAAGTTTCGCCAAAATCTCACGGACTTCTTCAGCGATATATTCAAAGAAGGTCTCAACAAATTCTGGTTTGCCAGTAAAGCGCTTACGTAGCTCTGGGTTTTGAGTAGCAACGCCAACCGGACAAGTATCTAAGTGGCAGACGCGCATCATTACGCAACCTGAAACAACTAGCGGAGCTGTTGCAAATCCGTACTCTTCTGCGCCCAATAGCGCAGCGATTACTACATCGCGACCAGTCTTTAGTTGACCATCAGCTTGAACCACGATGCGATCGCGAAGCCCATTTAGGAGCAAGGTCTGCTGCGTCTCAGCCAAACCTAACTCCCACGGTGCGCCCGCATGCTTTAAAGATGTAAGCGGTGATGCACCGGTTCCACCATCGTGGCCTGAAATCAGTACGACGTCAGCGTGTGCTTTAGATACGCCAGCGGCGACAGTTCCAACGCCAACTTCGGCAACCAACTTAACGTGAATGCGCGCATTCTTATTTGCATTCTTAAGATCGTGAATTAACTGAGCGAGATCTTCAATCGAGTAAATATCGTGATGTGGAGGTGGTGAGATCAAACCCACTCCAGGGGTTGAGTAACGCACTTTGGCAATCCACGGATAAACCTTATTTCCCGGAAGCTGTCCGCCCTCACCCGGTTTTGCACCTTGGGCAATTTTGATCTGAATATCATCGGCGTTGACTAAGTAATCACTTGTTACACCGAATCGACCGCTAGCAACCTGCTTGATTGCGCTGCGCTTGGAATCGCCATTGGCCATAGGCAGAGATCTACTTGGATCTTCTCCACCCTCACCAGTATTAGATTTTCCGCCGAGTCTGTTCATAGCGATAGCTAAAGTCTCGTGCGCTTCTTGCGAGATTGAACCGTAAGACATTGCACCCGTTGAGAAACGTTTCACGATCTCTGAAATAGGTTCTACTTCATCGATCGAAATCGCAGGACGCTCCCCCTCTTTGAAGGCGAACAAACCGCGCAAGGTCATTAACTCTTTACTTTGTCCATCCACTTTGCTGGTGTAGCGCTTAAAGATGTCGTAACGCTTTGAGCGTGTTGAGTGCTGAAGAGTAAATACTGTCTCTGGGTTAAATAAGTGCGGTTCGCCATCGCGACGCCACTGATATTCGCCACCTATTGGCAGACGCTTGGTTCCGGGAATCTCTCCCCCGACTGGGTAGGCAATTAGATGTCGAGCGATTGTTTCTTCAGCAATTACATCGAGGCTAATTCCACCTAATCTAGAAGTGGTGCCAACGAAGTATTCGTCAACAACTTCTTGAGATAGGCCGATCGCTTCAAAGACTTGCGCGCCGGTGTAAGAAGCAATGGTTGAAATGCCCATCTTCGACATAACCTTCAATACGCCTTTACCTAAGCTCTTAATCACATTTCGAACTGCTTTTTCAGGAGTTATACCCGTGATTACGCCCTGCAGTACCAAATCTTCTGCGGACTCCATCGCTAGATATGGATTAACTGCAGCAGCGCCATAACCAATCAAAAGTGCCACGTGGTGAACTTCGCGGACATCGCCAGCTTCAACTACGAGCCCAACTTTGGTGCGCGTCTTTTCGCGAATTAAGTGATGGTGCACCGCTGCAGTAAGTAATAGTGAAGGGATAGGAGTGTCTTCAGCATCGCCATTGCGATCTGATAGAACAATAATGTGTGCACCTGCCGCAATTGCCTCAGATACTTCGCGCTTAATCTCTTCCAAGCGAGTATGAAGAGTGTTTCCATCGCCTGTGACTGGAAATAGCCCGCGGACTACATAACTTTCAAGTCCTGGGTAATCGCCATCAGCATTTACGTGAATTATCTTCGCAAGTTCATCGTTATCAATGACTGGGAAAGGAAGCGAAATTTGACGGCAGGATTCTGGGCCTGGATCAAGGAGATTGTGCTCTGGACCGATTGAGCCAGCCAGACTTGTAACTAACTCTTCGCGAATAGCATCAAGCGGCGGATTTGTTACTTGTGCAAAGAGTTGCGAGAAGTAATCAAAGAGTAAACGTGGCTTTTCAGAGAGCGCTGCAATTGGAGAGTCGGTGCCCATAGATCCAAGAGCTTCCATTCCGTTCTTCGCCATTGGAGTCAGCAATATTCTTATCTCTTCTTCGGTATATCCGAAGGCGCGTTGGCGACGGACAACGGAAGAGTGCGGATAAACAATATGTTCGCGCGATGGCAGGTCGCTTAACTTCATCATCCCCGCCTGTAGCCACTGACCATAAGGTGCGCTATCAGCGAGTTGATCTTTAATTTCATCATCTTCAATAATGCGACCGGCTTCAATATCAACTAAGAACATCTTGCCCGGCTGTAAACGACCCTTACGAACAATCTTCTCGGCTGGGAAATCTAGAACACCAACTTCAGATGCAAGTACAACGAGGCCATCATCTGTAACCCAGAAACGTGATGGGCGAAGGCCATTGCGATCCAAAACTGCGCCAACTTGGTGGCCATCTGTAAATGTCACGCAAGCGGGACCATCCCACGGCTCCATTAAAGATGCATGAAAGGCGTAAAAATCACGACGCTTCTGCGACATTGTCGCGTGGTTCTCCCAGGCTTCGGGAATCATCATTAAGACTGCGTGCGGAAGCGAACGTCCCCCGAGATAAAGCAATTCGAGAACTTCATCAAAAGATGCCGAGTCACTGCCAGACATCTCAACAATTGGGAATAAACGATTTAAATCTCCCGGAATTAGCTCGCTAGCCAGCAATGATTCGCGTGCACGCATCCAGTTGCGATTTCCTTTAACGGTGTTGATTTCACCGTTGTGAGCGATAAAGCGATAAGGGTGCGCGAGCGGCCAAGATGGAAATGTATTGGTAGAAAAACGTGAGTGGACTAGCGCCAAAGGTGAGACTACGCGCTCATCACTTAAATCAGGGAAGAATTCTTCTAGCTGTCCGGTGGTGAGCATTCCTTTGTAGACGATGGTTTGCGAAGAAAGTGATGGGAAGTAAAGATCTAGCGAATGTTCTGCGCGCTTACGTAGCGCGAATGCTAAGCGATCAAGTGCAATACCTGATTCGCTCTTTGATCCGGCGATAAAGAGTTGTTCAAAGTGTGGCATTACTGAGACCGCGGTCTTACCTAGCGACTTTGAATTAATTGGTAGTTCGCGCCAACCTAAAACTTGCAGACCTTCTTCTGCAGCTATCTTTGCAATCTCTGCCTTAACTTCGGAACCTGGAGCTATGAAAGCGATACCAGTGGCGTATGAATCCGCTGGTGGAAGTTGAAAGTTAACTACTGCGCGATAGAAAGCATCTGGAACGCGTATAAGGATTCCAGCGCCATCACCACTATCTGGTTCAGCACCTGATGCGCCGCGATGTTCCAAATTACGGAGCGCTGTTAACGCTTGGGCAACGATTTCGTGTGTTGCAACTTTATTAAGTGTGGCAACCATGGCAACGCCGCAAGCATCATGCTCATTTGCGGGGTCGTAAAGACCACTGCGTGCTGGGTAATTAGATGGAAGGGCCATCTTGTTTACACTCCTGTTGTCTACACTTGAAAATCGTGAGGGACAACTCTGGCCCATTGATCACCAGCTAATCTCCGCTGGTAGAGCAAAAGGGTAGCAAGGTTTCGGGGATATTGGCATACCCAACTTGTCGAGCGGCTTTAGATTCCGCTCACGTGTAGCAGTCGGCCGATCCCCGCAGTGATCGCCATTCCAAGACATCCGCCGATGATTACGCGAATGGTTGGTGTCAAAATCCTGGAACCTGCAATTTTTGCGCTGGTAATTCCAGTAAAAATCAAGCCAATCACGGTAAATCCAATGATGCTCAGCGCGACTGTTCCGGTAGTTGGAGCAAATGCACCTGCAAATGGAATCAACCCTCCAGAAGTAAATGCTGCCGCAGATGCGATCGCCGCTTGGATGGGGCGCGCCTTTGTATGTGGGTGTTGCCCTAGTTCATCGCGAAGATGCGCCTCCAATGGATCGCGTGCGTGCATCGCGGTCGCAACTTCAAGCGCTAACTCTGGTGATAATCCGCGCTTAATATAAATCTCTTGCAGTTCAAGTAGTTCTGCATCGGGATCAATCGCTAGGTGTTCCATTTCAAGTAAGCGATCTGATTGTTCAATATCATTTTGCGAACGCACTGAAACGTACTCACCAACAGCCATAGACATTGCGCCAGCAACAATTCCAGCAGCGCCTGCGGTAACTAAAAATGCCTGCGCATTCTCTCCGCCAGCTTTAGCGGCGGTCACACCGATCATTAGAGATGCGGTGGAAACCAAACCATCATTTGCTCCTAGAACTGCGGCGCGGAGCCAACCTGCGCGATGGGTTCGGTGGCTGAGGTTACGTTGATAGACATCTTCCAGAGCCATAATGAAAGCCTACCTGATCTGGATTAAATCTCAGGTTAACTGCGATCTTTCTTCTTCGCTTGGTTCCGATAGAAGAGCGCCATTCCTAGAGTAAAGATCAAGATACTCGTCCACTGATTGAGCCTTAGCCCAAGCAAGTCGTTGGCTGAGTCGATGCGAATTCCTTCAATAAAGAACCGCGCCAATGAATAACCTGCAATATAGATATAGAAGACCGATCCCGCGCTCCACTTCTTGCCAAATTTAATGAGCAATACCGCAAGCAACGTTGTGCAAATCGCTTCATAGAGAAAGGTCGGATGGAAAGTTTCAAATAACCCATAACCCTTAGGTCTATAACGGTAGGGAATTTCTAGCCCCCACCAAGTATCTAGCGGGCGACCAAAGAGTTCGGCGTTAAACCAATTTCCAAAACGGCCGATAGCTTGCGCCAGTAAAATTCCCGGAGCTAGAGCATCTAAGAAGATTCTAAACGAAGGTAAATTGCGCTCTTTCTGCGCTCTTCGATATGCAAAGAGTGCGCCTAGGGCTCCGAGTGCAATAGCACCCCAGATTCCTAGCCCACCTTTCCAAATCTTTAAAATATCGAGCGGCTCACCATTGCTGCCAAAGTATGCGGAAGGCGATGTTGCAACGTGATAAAGACGTCCTCCGATAATTCCGGCAGGTACTGCGATTACCGCAACCTCAGAGACAACGCTCTTTAAATCTAAACCGGCTGCATCACCAAAGCTGCGAAATCTTCGATCGCCCAACCAGATAGCGATCGCGATTCCGGCGATTATGCAGAGGGCATAGAAATGAAAGGTGAATGGACCGATATCGATCTGCGACTGAGTTGGGGTCGGTATCGAATATCGCATTTTTAGGCTTAGCTAAGACTGGCTAGGCTTTAGAAACAGCGAGCATAAATTCTGCCAAGCTGTTGTAGGCCACATTGCGATCAATCTCTTTGCCATTGATAAACACTGTAGGAGTTGAATTGATATTGCGACTTGCTGCCTCGTTCGCAACATTAACGACCCAATCCTTATATTCGTTATTGGCAACGCAGGTGTCATATGCCTTATCGGAAATTCCTAGTACCAAACTCAGATTTGAGAAGTAACTAGTGCTCCAAGTACCGGCGTTTTCACGCGGTTGGTTAGCAAAAAGTAACTTTTTAAAGTCAAGGAACTTGCCTTGATCTGCTGCACACCCAGCGGCATTTGCCGCTAACTGTGACTCTGGTCCAAGGAAAGAGAGCGTGTGATAAGCAACTTTGGCTTTCTTTGTTGCAATCAAATCCTGAACGTATTCGCCAGTTATCGCTTCAAAGCGTCCACAGGCCGGGCATTGAAAATCTTCATAAATCTCAATAAACGGAACATCTACGAGTTCCTTATTAAAGACCACTCCATAGCCATCTTCAACAGAAGCGCTTACGGGTACGGCAGCTTCGGTGTTGGTGCGATTAGAAAGAAGTGTTGGTACGAGCATAATTAGTACTACGCCAATAACTACAGCGATTACTAAATTACGGGTGAAGTTATCCTTGCCACCCTTGGAGTTCTTTGACTGCGCCATTCTTATGCCACATCTTTCTGTGAGGACTCTTCTTTTGATTTCTTATCTATTGAAAACTTGGTTAAAGGGTAGCGAATTAAATAGCCTGCGAGAAATGCTAGGCCAATATCCCTGAGAATTACCTGTAGATACTTGGTCTCACCGGGTGCAACTTCTCCTCCCCCGCCAAAGCAGCCACAATCAATATTTAAGCCTCTAACCCAAGCTTGGGCAACGGCAATAACAAAAGCGACCATTATCAGACCACCAAGCGCTGCCATGGCGCGGGTTAGTACTCCCAGAATTAAGAGCGTTCCGATTACAACTTCAACGAAAGGGAGAAAGAGACCAAAAGCATTGGAGATCGCGGTTGGGAACATTTCATAGCCGCGCACTGCCATCTGAGATTCGTGAATCTTGTCAATCTTTAGAAAACCTGCGGCGAAGAGAACTCCGCCGAGAGTTAAACGCGCAATCAGCCCCAACCAAGGTTGTACCTTTACAAAGTTCTCTTTCATCTTCCTTCACGTACCCCTTTTGCTAACTCGCTGGCGAGTTCGGTTACTGCCTTTAATCCTGCTTCTTCACTTGGCGCATCTTGCATCGCCTTTATAAATGCTGAACCAACGATAACACCATCGGCATAGGCTGCCACGCCTTTAGCTTGTTCGCGTGTTGATACACCTAGGCCAACTGCAACTGGAAGGTCTGAAGTTTTTCGAACTCGCGCAACGAGTTCAGCGGCGCCAGACGATACTGAGGTTCGCGCTCCAGTAACTCCCATTAAACTTGCAGCATAGATAAAGCCACCACATTTAGAAGTAACTTGCGCCAAGCGTTCATCCTTTGTGCTGGGTGCTACAACATAAATTGGATTAATTGAAGAGCCTTTAGTCGCGTTGATCCAACCCACCGACTCTTCAATAGTTAAATCCGGAGTGATCACACCTGAACCACCATTTGTGGCGATCGCTTCTGCAAATTCTGTAACGCCAAAGCGTTCGATTGGATTCCAATAAGTCATAACGACCGCCGGAACGCTTGCGCTAGCAAATTTCAGCGCCGCTAAAACTTCAGACGATCCGGTGCCGTTAGCAAGTGAAGTTACCGCTGCTGCTTGAATCGTTGGACCATCCATAACTGGGTCGCTGTAGGGATAACCGATTTCAATCGCATCAACGCCGCCGGCGATAAAAGCTTCAATCACGCGATGACATCCTGCCTGCGATGGGAATCCGGCGGGTATATATGCGATCAGCGCGGCGCGATTTTCGGCGCGGACTTTAGTGAAGAGCTGATCTAGCGCGGTCATTAATCGAGCGGTATTCCAAAGTAACTGGCAGCAGTTTGAACATCTTTATCGCCACGACCAGAGAGATTGATAACGATAATCGCATCTTTGCCGAGTTCATTACCAACCTGCATTGCACCAGCTAGCGCGTGTGCGGTTTCAATCGCAGGAATGATTCCTTCAGTCTTTGAAAGAAGCGCAAATGCGTGCATCGCTTGATCATCGGTGATGGCGCGGTATTCCGCGCGACCAATATCGTGCAGGTAAGCATGTTCTGGTCCTACACCTGGATAATCTAAGCCTGCAGAAATTGAATGTGATTCGACGGTCTGACCATTCTTATCTTGCAGAACATAAGAACGAGTACCGTGTAAAACTCCCGGAGTTCCGCCGGTAATTGTTGCAGCGTGACGGCCAGTTTCTACTCCATCACCCCCGGCTTCAAGTCCGATCAAGCGAACAGTCGGATCGGTTATAAAGCGATGGAAGATACCGATCGCATTTGATCCACCACCAACGCAGGCGAGAACTGCATCTGGTAAACGACCAGTGAGTTCAAGAACTTGTGCGCGCGTTTCTTCGCCGATAATTTTATGAAAATCTCTAACCATGGTTGGGAATGGGTGTGGACCTGCAACGGTGCCTAATAAATAATGTGTAGTTTCCACATTTGTAACCCAATCACGCATAGCTTCATTGATCGCATCCTTAAGAGTGCGCGAACCAGAAGTTACTGGGACTACTTCTGCGCCTAGCAATTTCATACGCGCCACATTTAGCGCTTGGCGTTTCGTATCTTCTTCACCCATGTAAACAACACATTCCAAGCCCATCAACGCTGCGGCAGTAGCTGAAGCAACGCCGTGTTGACCGGCGCCAGTTTCGGCGATGATTCTCTTCTTACCCATTCGCTTGGTAAGAAGTGCTTGTCCAAGAACATTATTTATCTTATGACTGCCGGTGTGATTGAGGTCTTCACGCTTTAAAATTATTCTTGCGCCACCTGCATGTTCGGCGAAACGTTTCGCTTCAGTAATGATGCTGGGGCGGCCCGTATAGGTGCGATGCAGTTCGGCAAGTTCAGAGACAAAGGATGGATCAAGTTGTGAAGTGCGGTGCGCTTCTTCTAACTCTTCGAGAGCACCGATCAGCGCCTCCGGAACAAAGCGGCCACCATATGGACCGAAGTGTCCCAAGATCGCAGATAGATCTTCGCGCTCTGAAATCGACATAGTTAAAGCCTACCCTTGACCCAATAAGGTGCGCATCGCCAAAGTTGGATTAGCCGATGTCACCAGCGCCTCCCCCACCAATATGGCGTTCGCGCCTTGCTTTTCCGCAAATTCCACATCTATGCGGCTACTAATTCCAGACTCAGCAACGCGGATCACATCGGATGGAATCTGTGGAATAAGTTGCGCAAATGCTGCGGGATCTACTTCTAAGGTCTTGAGGTTACGAGAGTTCACGCCGACAATCCGTGGAGTTATCTCCATTGCGCGCTCGAGTTCATCAGCGGTGTGAACTTCAATCAATGCAGCCATTCCCAACTCTGTTGCGAGATCATAGAAATCGCGTAGCTGACTCTTTGCTAAAGCGGCCACAATTAAAAGAATGACATCAGCGCCGTGTGCGCGCGCTTCAAAGAATTGATACTCATCAACCATAAAGTCTTTACGCAGGATTGGGATAGTTACCTTGGAGCGCACTGCAATTAAATCAGCGAGCGAACCTTTAAATCGGCGCTCTTCTGTCAAGACGCTAATCACGCTCGCACCCGCAACCTGGTACTGCTCAGCAAGTGCGGCGGGATCGCTTATTTCTGAGAGAGCGCCTTTACTAGGTGAAGAACGTTTTACTTCTGCAATAACTTTCATTTCAGCGCTTTGAAGTGCGGAATGCGCGTCCAATGGTGGAGCGGCCTGCGCCATTTCTTCGTGCAACTGCCCTAAAGATATGCGGCGCTTAGCTAAATCTTCACGCACGCCAGAAATTATGGAATCTAAGACGCTCATTTATCGCCACCATCTTTACTTGGATCAATACCTTTATCTAGCGCGCTCCAAGGAGAATCAGTCTTCGGCGCTCTCTCATAACGTGAAGAGATACTGAAGCGACGCGAAATCAGAAAGACAAGAAGGAGAATTACAACTATGGAAAAAATGATCGGTGCGAAATCTTTCATCTAAAGCGCCTTAATTCCGCTAGATAACTTATTGGCAGCGCCTATCGCACCTAGGACAGCCGCTGCTTTATTAAGACATTCTTGATTTTCAGACTCTGGATCTGAATCTGCAACAACTCCAGCTCCAGCTTGAACGTAGGCAACGTTCTTAGAGATTAGCGCTGTTCGAATTGCGATACAGGTATCGATATTGCCGGTGAAATCTAAATAACCAATGGCTCCACCATAAAGTCCGCGGCGAGTTGGTTCGAGTTCTTCAATGATCTCCATCGCTCGAGGTTTTGGCGCTCCCGAGAGAGTGCCTGCTGGAAAGACAGCGAAGAGCGCATCTACAGGAGATGATTTCTCGGATAACTCTCCAATAACAGTTGAGACGATATGCATCACGTGTGAGTAACGTTCGATATGCATAAAATCAATTACTTCTACGCTACCTGGAGTACAAATCCTTCCCAAATCATTGCGACCTAGGTCAACCAACATTAAATGCTCAGCGCGTTCTTTCGGGTCGGCTAGTAACTCCTCACCCAAACGATGGTCTTCTTCAGCAGAGTTAGAGCGCTTACGCGTTCCTGCAATCGGATGGACCATCACTTCTTTGCCAGTTACCTTAACCAGCGCTTCTGGGCTGGAACCCACAACTTCAACGCCATCAGTAAATCTAAATAGATACATATACGGGCTTGGGTTATGTAAGCGGAGCATGCGATAGACATCTAACGCATCTGCGCTGCATTCCATCGCAAAGCGTTGCGAGAGAACAATCTGGAAAGCTTCCCCCGCCAAAATCTCTTCCTTCGCCTGAGCTATCTTCGCTTTGTACTCTTCGCCGGAAATATTTCTCGTAAATTCTGGAGCTGTCTTTGGCGCTAACTCATCAACAAATCCTGGAAGTGAGCCAGCGAGATCGCTCTGCATTCGATCTAAACGCACTTGCGCATCATCGAAGGCTTGATCAACCCGATCTCCTGATCCATCCCAATTAATTGCGTTAGCAATTAAGGTAATGGTTCCTTCGGCGTGATCCATTACCGCTAGATCACTCGTCAACATAAAAGCCAACTCTGGTAAATCAATATCTTTCTTACCTATTGATGGAATTTTCTCTAAGCGACGAACCACGTCATAGCCCAAGTAACCAACTAGCCCACCAGTTAAAGGTGGCAATCCATCGATCTTCGGTGAACGTAGATGCGCCGCTGATAATCGCAACGCATCCAATGGATCTATTCCGACTGGAGCGCCCGCTGGAGTTGTTCCAACCCAAACTGACTTTCCATCCTTTTCACTTAGAGTTGCTTGGCTATTTGCTCCGATAAATGAATATCGCGACCAGACTCCCCCGTGCTCGGCGGATTCCAAGAGAAAGGTAGTTGGCGCGTTCTTAGCCAACTTTCGGTAGATACCTATCGGTGTTTCGCCATCAGCAAGAAGTTTTCGATAGACCGGAATTACGTTAAAACTCTTGGCGTACTCTTGAAATTCTGCGCGTTGCATTAGCGCTCTCCTGCAGAAGGTTTCGTTGAGATCGCATTGTGGAAACAACTCTGCTCACCTGTATGACAAGCTGCGCCGCTCTGTTCCACTTTAATCAAGAGCGCATCGCCATCACAATCTAAGGCGATCGATAAGACCTTCTGTGTATGTCCGGAAGTCGCGCCTTTCTCCCAGAGTTCATTGCGGCTGCGACTCCAATATGTGGCGCGGCCTGTTTCCAGCGTCAACGCTAGCGATTGGCGATTCATGTAGGCGAGCATTAAAACTTCGCCAGTCTTTACATCCTGAGCAATCGCCGGAATCAAATCAAGATCAGATTTAAGGAGCGCTGCAATATCGGCAGGTAGAACCGAGGGCAGCTGCGCATCCATGGTCTTATTCTGCCTTAGGCGATACGGTTGTTGCGAATGGAATAACCCTGAGCACTTAAGTACTTCTTAACATCGCTAATTCGGTGGATTCCAAAGTGAAATACGCTCGCGGCAAGTAAGGCATCTGCGCCAGCATCGAGGGCTGCTCCAAAATCTTCGAGGGTTCCGGCGCCGCCACTGGCGATTAGCGGAACTTTGGAGATAGCCCGCACCGCGCTGATCATGCCAATGTCATAACCGGCGCGTGTGCCATCGGCATCCATTGAATTTAAAAGAATTTCACCTGCACCAAGTGAACACGCTTTCTCAACCCAAGTAAGCGCATCGAGGCCAGCGCTCTGTCTGCCACCGTGTGTTGTGACTTCAAATCCAGATTCAGTGCGCGCGCGTCTCGCATCAATAGAAATCACCAACACCTGCGAACCAAAGCGATCTGCGATCTCAGCAATTAACTCAGGGCGTGCGATCGCAGATGTGTTGATTGAAACTTTATCTGCGCCTGCACGCAGCAAGCGATCTACATCCTCCACGCTGCGAATGCCGCCACCGACTGTTAGTGGAATAAATACTTGCTCGGCGGTCTTTCTAACTACATCTAAAGTTGTTTCCCGATCCGAACTACTAGCTGAAATATCTAAGAAAGTTAACTCGTCAGCGCCTTCTATGTTATAGAGATCTGCCATCTCAACCGGGTCGCCCGCATCAACTAAATCGGTAAAGTTAACGCCCTTAACTACTCGACCATCCGTGACGTCGAGGCAGGGAATTATTCGAACTGAAAGGGCCATTTAATTTGCACCTTTAGTAAGCGCCAACGCTTCTTGTAAAGTAAAGGCACCGGCATATAAAGCTTTGCCGACTATTGCGCCTTCGACACCGATTTGATGCAAAGCAGAGAGCGCGGAAATATCAGCTAGCGATGAGATTCCGCCACTTGCAACGACTGGTTTCTTTGTTGCAGCACAGACCTCACGCAATAAATCTAAATTGGGGCCCTGCAAAGTTCCATCTTTAGTTACATCGGTAACTACGTAACGGGCGCAGCCATCGCTTTCTAACCGCGCCAAGGTTTCAAATAAATCTCCACCTTCTTTTGTCCAACCACGTGCTGCGAGAACATGGCCACGTACATCGAGACCAACTGCGATCCGATCACCGTGTTCGGCGATAACTCGAGCCGTCCAATCCGGATTTTCTAAGGCGGCGGTTCCGAGATTGATCCGGCGACAACCTGTTGCAAGTGCGCGCTTTAAAGATTCGTCATCGCGAATTCCACCCGAGAGTTCGACTTTAATATCTAAGCGACCTACAACCTCGGCGAGAATTTCGCTGTTATCTCCTCGCCCAAATGCGGCATCAAGATCTACTAGATGCAGCCACTCTGCTCCTGCGCTCTGAAACTCAAGTGCAACATCAAGTGGTTGACCGTAGACGCTCTCGCGGGCTAACTCGCCTTGGACAAGTCTTACCGCTCGGCCATCTTTAACGTCCACCGCAGGAAGTAGTTCCAGATAATTCACTTCGCTCATAACAACTCCACCCAGTTTTTAATCAGTTGCAGACCAGCATCCCCCGATTTTTCAGGATGGAACTGTGTCGCAAAGATCGCACCATCTTCTACGGCGCTCAGAAACTTTTCACCGTGCGTGGTCCAAACTTGTGCAACTCCGACCGGCGACTTTGCTGCATAAGAATGAACGAAGTAAAAAGCCTGATCTGCAATACCTTTAAAGAGTTGAGATGTGCCTGTTACTGAAACGGTATTCCAACCCATATGCGGCAATATGGGCGCAGCTAATTTAGTAATGCTCTCTTGCCAGATCCCCACACCTTTATGTAATTCAGAGGTCACGTGCTCATCGCCATCGCGAAAGAGAATCTGCATTCCAACACAGATGCCGAGGGTGGGGCGCTGCGCTTTAATTCGATCACGAACAATTTGATCTCCACCAATTGCGACTAAGCCGCGCATACAAGCCGAAAATGCACCAACACCTGGGACAACAAGTCCATCTGCATTAAGGGCAACCTCGCGATCAGAGGTGACTACAACTTCAGAGCCGCTTCGTTCAAAGGCGCGTTGTGCTGAACGTAAGTTTCCTGACCCGTAGTCGAGGATTGCGATCACTATTAGAGCGAACCTTTTGTGGAAGGAACTCCTGCTATTCCGCCATCGAGTGATACTGCATCGCGAAGTGCGCGAGCTACCGCTTTAAATTGCGCTTCAAATACGTGGTGGGCGTTGCGGCCTTCAAGTACACGGATATGGAGAGCGATTCGCGCTTCAGCGATGATCGACTCCCAGATATGTTTCCCAAGAGTGGTATCGAAAGTTCCAATTAATTCCACAATTTCTGGTTGGCGGTGTACTAGGTATGGGCGACCCGAAAGATCCACCGCAGCCTGAACTAGAACTTCATCAAGCGGCACCATGGCATCGCCGAAACGTCGGATACCAACTTTATCTCCAAGCGCTTCACGAAGTGCTTGGCCAAAAGCTAAAGAAGTATCTTCAACGGTGTGGTGAGAATCGACATCGACATCGCCAGTGGTCTTTACAGTTAAATTAAATCCTGAGTGTTTACCAAGTTGCGAGAGCATGTGATCAAAGAATGGGACTCCGGTATCAACGGAGATTTCTCCAACGCCATCTAAATTTAACTCGACGATTACGTGTGATTCTTTAGTCTTGCGTTCTACACGGGCTTGTCTCACTGGCTTTCTCCATTCAAGATTTCTTGCAGGGCGGCGATAAATCTTCGGTTCTCGGCCTCATTGCCAATAGTCATTCGTAAGTATCCCAATAATCCCACATCTCTAATCAGAACACCTCGATCTAGGAGCTGACGCCAGAGTTGGCCTGGCTCATGGCGAAACCCAGTAAAGAGAATGAAGTTGGCCTGGCTAGGTACTACTTGCAAGCCCATTTTCTCTAACTCAGATGTAACTAATTCGCGGGAGCGGATAAGAGAAGAGACGGTTCCTAACAATTCGCTTTGATACTCCAGCGCTACTTCTGCAGCTGCCTGCGTCAATGAACTTAAGTGATATGGCAATCGCACCAAGAACATTGCAGAGACGATCTCTGGATCCGCTATCAGATAGCCCAAGCGAGCCCCGGCAAAGGCGAAGGCTTTACTCATTGTGCGGATTACTATCAAGTTTGGATGCTTATCTAATAACGTCACTGCAGATGGCAAATTAGAGAATTCGGCATATGCCTCATCGACAACTAACAAACCATTTACCTTCGCAGCCGCCTCAGCCAGCACGGCGATCTCATCTAAAGTAACGGTTGTGCCTGTTGGATTATTTGGAGTAGTAATAAATGTTAAAGCAGGCTTCTCTTTAGAGATTTCTGCAACCGCTTTGACTACATCGAGGGAGAAATCTGGGCGTCGCCCACCATCTAGCCATTGCACACCAATTACCTGGGCGATCAGCGGGTGCATTGAATAAGAAGGTGTAAAGCCAAGCGTTGGTCGATCGCCGAAAGCCATGAAGAGCGATTGGATTATCTCGTTGCTTCCGTTAGCCGCCCAGATCTGATCTACATTGAAAGATGTACCAGAAAGGTTATTGATAAACCCAGCCAGAGATTTACGAAGTGAGACCGCATCGCGATCTGGATAACGGTTTAGATTTAAAGCGACTTGATGGATCCGGTCGCCAATTGCTTTTGCTAACTCGGCAGATGGCGCATATGGATTCTCATTGGTATTTAGCGTCGCTTCAGCAGGTACTTGCGGTGCACCATATGGTGAGAGCGGCTGTAAATCTCGGCGCAGCGGTAACCAGCTCGGCCATTCTTTAGAGCTCATAAATTCTCCAGACGTACAGACATTGCTTCGCCGTGCGCTGGTAGATCTTCTGAGTTCGCCAGAGTGATGACGGTGGGAACTAAATCCACAAAGGCTTGCTTTGAATATTCAATGAAGTGAAGTCCGCGCAAGAAAGTTTGCACTGATAGCCCGCTGCTGTGGCAGGCGCATCCACCAGTTGGCAGAACGTGGTTTGAACCCGCAGAGTAATCACCGAGTGAGACTGGTGAGAATCTACCGATAAAGACTGCTCCAGCATTTCGAATCTTTAAAGCATCAGCGCCAGCGCTAGCAGTCTGAATTTCTAAGTGCTCTGCTGCATATGCATTTACTACATCAATACCTTGGGAGATCGAATCGACTAAGACAATTGCCGATTGGATTCCAGAGAGGGCTTCTTTGATTCGTGCACTGTGCTTAGTCGCAGCGACGCGAGCTTCTAACTCTTTAACTACCTCAGTCACTAATTCAGCAGATGTTGTCACCAAAACTGCAGCGGCGATCACATCGTGTTCGGCCTGACTGATTAAATCTGCAGCAACGTCAGCTGCGATAGCGGTTTCATCGGCCAAGATCGCAATCTCTGTAGGACCGGCTTCAGAGTCGATACCGATTACGCCGCGAAGCGCACGCTTAGCTGCAGCGACATAGATATTTCCTGGACCAGTGACTAAATCGCACTTCTCCGATATGCCTTCCATTCCATAGGCAAAGAGGGCGATCGCTTGCGCTCCCCCAATTGCATAGACCTCTTTAATTCCCAGCAGTGCACACGCTGCCAAAATTGTCGGGTGCGGTAATCCGCCGAACTCTTTCTGCGGTGGCGATGCAACGGCAATGCTTGAGACTTCTGCGATCTGCGCCGGAATCACATTCATCAAAACGCTACTTGGATAGACCGCTCGGCCACCAGGTACATAAAGTCCAACGCGATCGACGGGAATCCAGCGCTCAGTTACCACACCGCCATCAACAACCTTTGTGGTCTTTCCTGTTCGCCGCTGATCCTCGTGCACCTTACGGATGCGAGTGATCGAAAGTTCAAGCGCGCTTCGGACCGCCGGATCTAAATTTGCAAGAGCGCTATCTAAATCACTCTGCTTTACGCGAATCGATTCTGGTCTGACTCCATCAAACTCTTCCGCAAGTTTCAGTAACTCTGCCTCATCACCATTTTTGACTCGCATAAGAATTGGTTCAACGCTCTGCATTGCGGTTGCAATATCGAGGGTTGCGCGAGGAATGGCACGTTGATAGCCGGCTTTACTTAAAGCTTGGCCGCGTAGGTCGAGCGTGCGAATCATGAGTGAAGTCTAACGCTTGGGTGCTTGACCCTGCGCGATGATAAATGAAGAGCCTTTTATATGCGAACTAGGCAATCCGGGCCAAGAATAGATTTTAAATCAGCGCTCAAACTTGGCGATGCGGTAACTAAGGCATCGATCTTCATTGTGGTTAAAACACCTTGGTCATCGATCTGCATATGAACTTCGCGCTTTCCGGGATGTGAGCGAAGTATCTCTTTCATACGATCGACGATTGGTGGTGTGCATTGCGAAATTGGCAGAGAAATCAAAAGTGGACCGACTGGACCAGTTGAAACATCAAGGGATTTCATCTCAAGTGCAGTGAAGCGAACTACATCATCGCGACGTTCGAACCTTCCGCGAACCGTTACTACCCGATCCTCAATCAAGGTGAGCGCATATTGATTGTAAGTATTTGCAAAGAAGAGAACCTCGATCGCGCCTTCTAAATCTTCCAAAGTAACAATCGCCCAAGAGGAGCCGGTTCGCGAGACTTTACGCTGGACACCGGTAATCAAGCCACCAAGTGTGACCATTCCATCAACCGCGCTTTCATCTGAAAGCAAAGAGCTAATTGACATATCAGTATTGGAACGCAAGATATGTTCTACGCCCAACAGTGGATGATCTGAAACGTAGAGCCCCAACATTTCTCGTTCAAAAGTTAGCAACGTTGTCTTGTCCCATTCAAAGGTTGGTATTTCTATATCGAGTCCCGCGACTTGAGTCATTGACTCCCCACCAAATAAATCAAACTGACCAATCGCTTCTGCGCGCTTAGTTTCAATTACCGAATCAATCGCTTCTAGATGGATGGCTAGGAGTCCTTTGCGGGGATGTTGTAGCGAATCAAATGCGCCGCCCTTAATAAGTGATTCGATCGTCTTCTTATTGCAGACTTGAGCATCGACTTTCGCCAAGAAATCACCAAAGGATGTGAACTCGCCTTTCTCGGTTCGCGAGGCTTTAATCGATGCGACAACGCCTTCGCCAACATTTCTTATCGCGGCTAGGCCGAAGCGAATATCTTTTCCACGTGGGGTGTACTCCGCATTAGATTCATTTACATCTGGTGGCAGAACCTTTATTCCCATGCGGCGACATTCTGAGAGATAGAGCGCTGACTTATCTTTATCGTCACGAACGCTAGTCAAGAGCGCAGCCATATATTCGGTTGGGAAGTTAGCTTTTAGATACGCAGTCCAGAAAGAAACTACGCCATAACCGGCGCTATGCGCACGGTTAAATGCGTAATCCGAGAACGGAATTAGAACATCCCAGAGGCGCTTAATTGCTGCAGTTGAGAATCCGTTCTCTTTCATACCTGCTTCGAATGGGACATATTCCTTATCAAGGATCTCTTTATTCTTCTTACCCATCGCCTTACGCAATAGATCTGCGCGGCCTAGCGAGAAACCTGCAACCTTTTGTGCGATCGCCATTACCTGTTCTTGATACACAATTAAGCCGTAGGTATCCCCCAAAATTTCTTGCAAAACTTCAGATAGTTCTGGATGGATTGGCTCTACTGGCTTACGCCCATTTTTACGATCTGCATAGTTGTTATGTGCATTTTCGCCCATTGGTCCCGGACGATAAAGCGCGATAACGGCCGAGATATCTGCAAATGAATCTGGCGCCATACTGCGCAAGAGCGCGCGCATTGGTCCACCGTCAAGCTGGAACACTCCCAATGTATCGCCACGTGACAAGAGTTCAAATGTTTTTTGGTCGGCGAGAGGTAGATCTTCCAGAACTACATCAATTCCTTGGTTCTCTTTAATGTTCAGGAGCGCATCATCAAGGACAGATAAATTGCGCAGACCTAAGAAATCCATCTTGAGCAGACCAGTTGATTCGCACGCACCCATATCGAATTGGGTGATGATCGCACCATCTGCTTCGCGACGATGGATAGGTATGACATCTAATAAAGGTTCACGAGAGAGAATTACACCCGCGGCGTGAACTCCCCATTGGCGCTTTAAACCTTCTAAACCTTTTGCGAGATCAACGACCTTCATTGAATCAGCGTCAGAGTTGTAGAGCTCGCGGAATTCACCAGCTTCGCCATAGCGTGGATCTTTCGCATCAAATACACCAGAGAGCGAAATATCTTTACCCATCACCGATGGTGGCAGCGCCTTGGTTAACTTCTCTCCAATTACATAGGGGTAGCCAAGTACCCGCGTGGCATCTTTAATCGACTGTTTAGATTTAATGGTTCCGTAGGTAATGATTTGTGCAACTCGATCTTGCCCGTACTTCTCGGTTGCATATTTGATCATCTCGCCGCGTCGACGTTCGTCAAAGTCGAGATCGATATCAGGCATAGAGATACGTTCTGGATTTAGAAAGCGCTCAAATAAAAGTCCATGTTCAATTGGATCAAGCCCGGTGATCCCTAAGACATAAGCGACGAGTGAACCGGCTGCAGAGCCACGACCTGGACCAACTCGGATTCCCACTTTCTTTGCGTGAGCGACCAAGTCGGCAACAACTAAAAAGTAACCAGGGAAACCCATCTTAAGCATTACATCAAGTTCGTAATTGAGACGTTGCGTGTATTCATCACTGAGACGATCACCGAACTTCGCCTGCAAACCTCGCTCTGCCTCTTTACGGAGCCAGCTATCTTCGCTTTCGCCAGTTGGTACAGCGAAGGCAGGCATTAAATTTTCACCTTCGCGTAATTTAACGTTGCAACGTTCTGCAATCAGTAGTGTGTTATCGCAAGCTTCTGGAATATCGCGGAAGAGTTCGCGCATTTGTGCTGCCGTCTTTAAGTAGAACTCATCGTTATCAAATTTAAAGCGCTTTGGGTCAGCGAGGGTAGTTCCTGATTGCACACAGAGTAAGGCGGCGTGAGCATCTGCATCCGCGTGGTTCGTGTAGTGAAGGTCATTTGTCGCAAGTAAAGGAAGCTTCAGCTCGCGACCTAACTTGAGGAGGTCATCCTTGACTCGTGTTTCAACATCGATGCCGTGATCCATTAACTCCAAGAAGAAATTATTGGCTCCGAAGATATCGCGGTAATCACTTGCTGCGCGCATCGCATCTTTGTAATTTCCCATACGTAGTCGAGTTTGAATCTCACCACCAGGACAACCAGTCGTGGCGATCAACCCATCTGCATACTGCGAGAGTAGCTCGCGATCCATGCGAGGCTTGTAGTAATAGCCTTCCAGAGACGCCAGTGAAGAGAGTCGAAAGAGATTCTTTAAGCCGTGATTGTTTTCGGCAAGGATCGTCATGTGCGTATACGCGCCACCGCCAGAGACGTCATCATCTCCACCGCTCGCCCACTGAACACGTTTCTTGTCGAAGCGTGATTCTGGAGCAACGTAAGCTTCGATTCCAATAATTGGCTTAACTCCGGCCTTTGTGGCCTGTTTATAAAATTCAAATGCACCGAAAACATTTCCGTGATCGGTCATTGCGATCGCCGGCATTTCTAGGCGGGCAACTTCTTCTACTAAATCTCCAACGCGGGCTGCGCCATCGAGCATTGAATACTCAGTGTGCACGTGCAGATGCACAAACGAGTCTTTTTTACTCACGGGCGTTGGGTTTGCAGTCGTCACAGTTTCTCAATAATAGTCTCTGGGTAATTTATCTCTTGTTATTTAACTCTTGGTTACCGACTGCGCCCGAGTTACGGCAGAACCGCTTCGGAGAGCAGGCCTAAGCAAGCCTGAAGGTCTGGTGCATATGGAGCGTTTAAGACCAGCGGTTGCTTAGTTACCGGGTGAGCAAAGCGAAGCTCTAATGCGTGGAGCCAAGGGCGTGACATCTTGAGAGATTTACCAAGTACTGGATCTGCGCCATAAGTTGTATCGCCAACTAGCGGGTGATTTAAGGCGGAGAAGTGAACGCGAATCTGATGGGTTCTGCCTGTTTCCAGTTCGACTTTTACTAGCGAGACTGATCTATAAAATTCAATAACTTCATAGTGCGTGATGCTCTCTTTACCTTCAGCCATTACTGCGAAGCGATGATCTTCCTTAGGGTGGCGATCAATTGGTGCATCGATAGTTCCAGTTACTGGATCCATATGTCCCTGCACCAAGGCGTGATAAATTTTTTCAACTTCGTGATCTCGAAAGGCATCTTTCAGCGCTGTGTAAGCGCGATCTGTTTTAGCAACAATCATTAGCCCACTGGTACCAACATCGAGGCGATGCACGATTCCTGCTCGCTCTGCGGGTCCGGAAGTTGAGATTGTGTAACCGGCAGCGGTTAGCGCACCTACAACAGTTGGACCCATCCATCCTGGGCTCGGGTGTGCAGCGCATCCGACAGGCTTATCTACGACAACAATATCTTCATCATCATAAACAACTCTTAAACCATCTAGCGGTGTTAGCGGAATTGGATCTTGATTGATTGGTTCTGGCATAAGTACATCGATAACTTGTCCGCTAGTAACCCGCTCTGATTTAGTCATAGCTCGACCGCTGGTTCGAATATCGCCATCTTCGAGTAACCGCACGATTGCTGTACGTGAAAGACCGAGTACGCGAGTTAGTGCGCTATCAATTCGCTCTCCTGCAACACCTTCTGGAACGCTCAATGTGCGCGCTTCGCGTGACATTTAAGCCTCCATTGGTGAGATATTACGGACTGAAAGAATCACAGCAATTGCCGATGCAACCACAATAGCGCTATCAGCCAGGTTAAATACCGGCCAATTAGGTATTTGAATCCAATCGATCACGTGGCCCACAAAGAAGCCGGGCTCTCGGAAAATTCGATCGGAGAGATTGCCGAGGATTCCTCCTAGAGCGAGACCTAAAACTATTGACCATCCCTTGGATGTGATCTTTGTGGAGTAGTAAGCGATAACTCCCACAACTGAAATCGCGATGAAGGTAAAGATAATGGTGAAGCCTTCTGCCAGACTAAAAGCAGCACCTGGATTTTTGTAAAGCGTTAATTGCAGAAAATCGCCAATGACTTTAACTGGGTTGCGAGAATCTAATGAATTAACCGCCCAGCTCTTAGTTGCAAAATCAAAGAGCCAGACCGCCCACGCGATCGCGTAAAGTCTCTTCCAGTGCTTGGTGAGAGGGCGCACTCTAGCGCCGCTCTTCCTTCTGCTTACAGATCATGCAGAGGGTCGCCCGAGGAAATACTTGTAAACGCGCTTTACCGATGGCATTGCCACACTCTTCACAATTTCCATATGTCTTATTGTCAATACGATCTAATGCGCGCTCAGTCTGCAAAACCATATCTCGAGCATTTATAACAAGTGACATTTCGTGTTCGCGTTCAAAAGTCTTTGTTCCAGAATCTGCTTGATCATCACCCGCACCTTCACCAGAATCTGAAATCAACTCGTTCATCTCGGCTTCGACAATTGCCAACTCTTGTTGCAGGCGTGCTAAATCTTTTGCAATCTCAGTGCGAATTGCCTTTAACTCTGCGGCAGTCCAAGGAGCTTCGCCATCACTTGCAGTGACTGGAGTCGGCGCAGCCTTTATCGGCTTAAGTGGCGCAACTTTCTTTCCACTCTTAACTGGGCGAGGTGGTGGGGGCATTACTAGGCGGCGCTCTTCAATTACTGGAGTTGTTACTGGCGCAACTACCGTTGCAACGCTGACCGTCTGTGATTTCTCATCAACGGTAAGAGTGGTCTTGCCAACTTTAGAAGGAAATGGACGCCCCGGTGCTTTTTTAGCTACTGCTTTCTTCGCTGGCGCTTTCTTTGGCGGAGCTTTCTTAACAGGCGCTTTCTTTGCAATCTTTTTAGCAGGAGCCTTCTTCGCTACCTTCTTAGCCACTTTCTTTGCAGGGGCTTTCTTAGCCACTTTCTTTGCAGGGGCTTTTTTAGCAACGGCTTTCTTTTTTCCTGGCACGCCGCGCACCTTATGCGCTTTTACCGCTAAGACCAACTTTGCCACTCATAGCAACCTTACTTTTTACCTCACCTCACTTGATTTGCCTGCGTTAACTCCCTGACTGTCGGTGGCAAGACTCTCGGGCGTTAGACTCTCCCCCTTATGACTATCCGCCCAGTTCCCGCTCAGATCGACCTCCCAGCTATGGAGCGTTCGATTCTGGATTTCTGGCGCGAGCAGAAGATTTTCGAAGCTAGTACTACCGCTCGACAGAGCGGCGAACCTTGGACTTTCTATGAAGGCCCGCCAACTGCAAACGGTATGCCCGGCACCCACCACATTGAGGCCCGCGTCTTTAAAGATGTCTTTCCTAGATATCAAACAATGAAGGGCAAGTACGTAACTCGTAAAGCAGGTTGGGATTGTCACGGACTTCCTGTGGAGATTGCAGTTGAGAAAGAGTTAGGTTTTTCTGGAAAAGGCGATATTGAAAAATATGGAATCGCGGCCTTTAACGATAAGTGTCGTGATTCAGTAACTCGCCACGTCGGCGCATTTACAACAATGACCAACCGTATGGGCTTCTGGGTTGATTTCGATCAAGCTTATTGGACGATGGCGCCCGAATATGTAGAAAGCGTTTGGTGGAGCCTTAAAGAGATTTGGAAGAAAGGTCTCTTGGTTCAGGACCACCGCGTGGCGCCATATTGCCCGCGTTGCGGAACCGGATTATCAGATCACGAACTTGCGCAAGGTTATGAAACGGTTACTGATCCATCGGTTTATGTGCGCTTTCCAGTTACATCAGGTGAGTTAGCCGAACTCGGTGCTGCTCTCTTGGTTTGGACAACCACTCCTTGGACCTTGGTATCAAATACCGCCATCGCAGTTAACCCAGAGGTTGATTACGTTGTGGCTGAAGTTACCGTGGAAGATGCGAAAGAGATTTTGATCGTCGCACAACCACTTCTATCTGCGTTGACCGGTGAAGTTAATATCTTGAAGACCTTAAAGGGTAGAGATCTCGAACGCGTAACTTACAAGCGACCGCTTGATCTGATTGAAATCCCGGATTCTCACTTTGTTGTGCTGGCAGATTATGTGACGACTGAAGATGGAACCGGCCTCGTGCATCAATCCCCTGCCTTTGGCGCAGATGACCTTGCGGTATGTCGCGCCTATGGTTTGCCGGTTGTAAATCCAATTGCTCCTAACGGAACTTTCTTGAGCGATGTTCCGCTCGTCGGCGGGCTCTTCTTTAAGGATGCCGATAAAACTCTGGTGAAAGAGTTGAAATCACGTGGTGTGTTGTACAAGCATCAACCATACGAGCACCCATATCCACATTGCTGGCGCTGCCACACTGCACTTATTTATTATGCACAACCATCTTGGTATATCCGCACTACTTCAATAAAAGATGAATTGATACGCGAAAATAACCAGACGAATTGGTACCCGGAGACTATTAAAACAGGTCGTTATGGAGATTGGTTAAATAACAATATTGATTGGGCGCTATCTCGCAATCGTTATTGGGGTACTCCCCTTCCGATTTGGCGCTGTGAAGAAAAGCATGAAATCTGCGTTGACTCACTCAAGGAGTTAGGCGAACTTGCTGGCAAAGAGCTCTCTAATTTAGATCCCCACAGACCATTTGTTGATGACATCACCTTCCCTTGTGCAACTTGTAGCAAGGAGATGGTCCGAGTT